>NZ_LZMO01000020.1:0-10578 GCF_001665715.1 Gordonia sp. 852002-10350_SCH5691597 | reverse complement strand
CTTCGTGTGGACGAAACCGGTCGAGGAGATTCTCAAGAAAGCTCAACCGAAAACCAACTAACGAAACGCGACACTAGGCGTGGCGGGCATTGCTTCGCCGGTGGGTGGCGCACTCGAGAGTGCCGCCCTGCAGTGCACGAAGGCCTTCAAACAGAAGGCCGATAGGGCGGGCGTGAAGATCACCTACAACTTCCGTCAGGGTCTGCACTCATGGGGCTACTGGAACCAGGATCTGCACCGCGCATGGCCGACGATCGCGAAGGCGCTCGACGTTCCGGTGCGCTGAGCGCGCCGTCGGGCGGCCTGGGCCGTGGTGATCAGAGCCTGCGGGATCAGAGTCGTCGGGTCAGGATGAAGTCGTTCTCGATGCTGCCGTTGAGGTCGAAGGTCTTGACACCGGCGCGCTCGAATCCCATCTTGGCGTAAAAGCGTTGTGCGCGAACGTTTTCCTGATTGACGCCGAGCCAGACGAGAACGCTGCCGCGATCGCGTGCCGTCTCGATCGCGGCGAGCATCAACAACTGTCCGGGCGGGTCGGTGCGTCCCCGCGAGTGATGGTCGGCGAGGACGTACATCTTCGACAGCTCCGACGACGGTGCCTCGACGACCACGGCGGCGACGTCGGGGTCGGAGGGTGGCCGGTGGTGCACGAGCGAGTAGCCCACCGTCGTGCCGTCGGGTGTGCGGGCGACCAGCACGTCACTCTCGTCGCTGGCGATGTACGCAGCGAAGTTCGCCTCGGCCAGGTTGGCGTTGATGAAACCCGCGATGTCGGCGGGTGACGAGTGTGGCGGGCAGGCCAGGGGGAAGGTGGCGGCAGCTACCTCGGCGACGTCGGCGGCGAGCGAGGGGTCGACCACGACGTCGACGATGAACCTGTCCTGGAAATGTTGTTCGGGTGCAGCTTCGGCGGTGATTGGGCCGGTCGGATCGAGTGGCACAGACGGCGCTATTTCTTTCCGCAGGAGCAGTTGGCGCCGCACGAGCAGTCGGGTCCGCAGGTGCAGTCGGGGTTGTCGCAGCCGGGTGTCATATCAGCAGTCATGCATACGATTCTACGACCGCCGCTAAGGCGTCGGAGGGCGATCGGAAAGCCTTGGCCACGACGAACCCTCGGATTGACGAACCGTTGGATTCACCCCAGCGAGAGTCGCCACGAGCCCGCGTAGATCTCGCGTAGTTCGGTCACCTCATACGGCATAGCGCCCTGGCCCTCGGTGGTGATGGCGTTGACGATGAGCATGCCGTCGGTGATCTCCCACTTGTACTGGTCGCCATCGAAGGCGGCTTCGCGGCCTGATGCGTCGACGACGGTGAAACTGCCCGGGCGATAGTCGATGTTCATGCTCGCAGTATGCCTGTCAACGCTCAGTCCTTGACGAGGCCGCCGTCGACGACAAGGTTCTGTCCGGTAACTGCACGCGACGCCAGTGAGAGGAAAAACAGTGTCGCGTCGGCGAATTCCTCGGGAGTCGTGACCGACCGCAGGGGAGTGGGCGCGGCGATGGCATCGAAGATCTCGGGAGGTGTCGCGGCGCTGGCGTCGGTGGTGCGTAGGAGTCCGCCGGAGACCATGTTGACTGTGATGTTGTCCGGGCCGAGATCGGCGGCGAGCGTGCGAGTGAGCGCCAGGAGAGCAGCCTTGGCTGCTGTGTAGTCGTGATACGGGACAACGGGATTCTGCACGAGGTTGGTGCCGATGTTGACGATGCGTCCTGTACCGGCTTCTCGCATACCCGGAAGGGTCGCCTGCACGACTGTCAATGCGCCGCCGACGATTCCGCGGAACTGGGCGTCGAGTTCTGCCGTGGTAATGGTGTCGGCCGTTGAGCGGGCGTCGCCGTTGAACGAATAGTCGGGGAGGGCGTTGTTCACCACCGCCGTGATCGGGGTGCCGAAATGCGTTGTCGCAGCGTCGATCATTGCCTGCACCGCGCCGGGATCGGTCACGTCGGCTTCGACGGCGACGGCTCGGTCGCCGAGCTCTGCCGCCAGCGCAGCTGCCGTGTCGGCGCTGCGTCGATAGTTGACGACCACGCGGGCACCCTCACGGGCCGCGGCGCGTGCGATCGCTGCGCCCAGTCCGCGGCCCGCGCCGGTGATCAGTACGACGTGCTCGGAAAGAGATGGCGCTGCAGCATTTTCGGACCATCCCTTCGCCAGTGCTAACTGGAGCAGGTTCTGCGGGTGTGATCTCAGCCGACCTCGTGTCGGCACCCCGTGTCAGTTGTGGCAATCAGATCGCACTCGGGTGGCGAACGCAAGCACGACGCACGCACCGTCGCGGCAACGCTGCGTGACGTGCCGGCGGCGACAGGCTTCTTCTTGCACCACGTGTCTGCCGTCGCGCGCTTCCTGGAGCTACTTGCCGCGCCTCCTGTTCATGCTTCGTTCACATTCGGCCACGACGGCAGACGTCGTGGCGTGTTCGACGGCGACGCGTCGTGGATGGTCGATCCCCGCAGCGGAGGATCGGGATCGTTTGTCGATCTCGGGATACACCTGACTCACCTCATTGATCTCATCTGGCCGAACACGGGAGTGGAGGCGATTGACACTGAGTTCTATTCAGCCACTGATGGATTGAGTGACAGCGGTGGGCGCGCCTTGCTGCATATCGGAGCGGCGGAGGTCCATGTCGAGGTGTCCGCAGAAGTCGCATTGGGATTCCACGTGGCGGCGCGTGACGATGTCGGTCGCCTCTATCGGGTCGACGACGGGACTCTGCGGGTGGACGACGACCTCCTCGTCGAGGCATCCGGCGCAGACGCCCGAACGGCGTTGCTCAGTTTCCTTGATCAGCTCGCGGGCCGGCCGAATGGTTTGCGCCCCGCGTCTCTGGATGAGGCAGTCATTGCGCAACGTAGTGTCGAGGCCATCCGGAGGGGGTAGATCGGCTGTTGCGTGGGATCCTCGGGGGCATTTTTGTACCCCTGCATCCCACACAACCGGACCCAGGCGCGAAACGAAAAGATCCCGCTGCGAACAGCGGGACCTCATGGTGCGCGATACTGGGATTGAACCAGTGACCTCTTCCGTGTCAGGGAAGCGCTCTCCCGCTGAGCTAATCGCGCGGGTATGAAATTGGTGGTTTGGAGGTGGCGACGGGAATCGAACCCGTGTACACGGCTTTGCAGGCCGTTGCCTCACCACTCGGCCACACCACCAGATGCGAGTCGACTCGCGCCGAGCGGATGACGGGATTCGAACCCGCGACCCTCACCTTGGCAAGGTGATGCGCTACCAGCTGCGCTACATCCGCATGCTTCGCGAGCAGATCTTGTGGACCATTTGTTGCTCGCGATGCGATGCAGAACATTATCCGACCGACACGCTTCTACCAAATCGCCTGGTCAGAGCCTCGCAAAGTAGGATGTGTGCAGCGGGTGGGAGTCGCGATCGCGCCGAGACGCACCGCCAGACCGCGATTTGGGTTCCCAGCGTCGATCCGTGTAGTCTTTCCCCTCGTGCACCGACGCCTCTACGCGTCGCGCGCGGTCCCGTGGCTCAGTGGAAGAGCGTCCCGTTCACACCGGGAAGGTCGCTGGTTCGATCCCAGCCGGGACCACGACGATGACCCCGCTGGTGACAGCGGGTTTTTTGCTTTCCACCGGACACTGGGAAATAGGCCGATGGGTACTTGGTGGGTATCTGGGATGCGGAACCCTACCGAATGTCGCGGCACCTCAAATGTCATGGTTCCAATCAACTTGCCGATACTTGCGCCATCTCAGTACCCTGTAGGTGTCCCAGTCCAGAAGGCTGGGCGCGCCTAGTCGGACCACAGGGGATAGGCTCCCTCCGACGAAATGACATCGGCCTCAGATCAAGCCGGGATAGCAGAGCCACGACTGCCCCGACCCCGGCCCGTAGCGCAATGTGGAGCTTGGAACCGGGTTTGGCAGGCCCCCAAGGGAATCGCGCCGGCGCTCACCTCTTTCGAAAGGGGGTGGGCTCGTGCCTGCCAACTCCTCCACTACCGACGATCTTCGTGTTTTTCGCAAGGCAGAGGTCGCAGAGCGTCTCGCTGTCAGCGAGGACACCGTCGACCGTCTGATCGCCGCTGGTGAGCTGCGTCCCCTGCGTCCCCGCAAGCGCGGCGTCATCGTCCAGATTCCTGCGGCGTCGCTGCGCGCGTATATCTATGGCGCCTCATCGGCGTGATGCCGAGCAGCCCCCTCGGGCATATCTGAGGGGGCTGCTCTATCAATCACTCTGCAGTCAGCGCCTACGAGATGTGGACACAGAGATGGAATGTGGGTGTTGTAATCGTACTGCTCACACAAACGCACTCTTGCTCAAAAGCGTTGTGCCGCAACGTAATTCGCGGTAGAATGAAGTATGACGATCACGATTCTCAGTCAGAGCAACTGCCCCGCCTGCCGCCTCGTGGAAAGAACCATCGAGCAGGCCGGTCTGACCGCCGACGTCCGCGACGTGCGTGAGGACCCCGCCGCCGAGGCGCTGCTGCGCTCGATCTTCGACGCCTACCGGCCGGGCCACCACCCGGCGACGCCGGTGACAATCATTGACGACCGACCACATTTCGGCGTCGACGGTCGCAAGGCACTCCGCGACCTCGCCGCCTGATGGCCGGCCGACCCCGACCGCTGGAGCGCACTGTCGAGCGATACCTGGTCGATCGGTGTCGTGACCTGGGCATCCTGTGCCACAAGTACGTGAGCCCTGGTCATGCCGGGGTGCCGGACCGGCTGCTGCTGGGCCACGACGCCCCCGGCGATGCCGTCAGCCTGTTCGTGGAGGTCAAGCGGCCGGGGGAGAAGCCGAGACCCTCACAGGTCGGCATGATCACCACCATGCGAGACCACGGCGCACACGTCGTCGTCACTGACTCCCGCACCGCGGTGGACGAGGTGCTCGCCGAGTATTTCGTCCGCCCTTCGGTGCCGATCGCCGAGCGCGATCCGCACGACGCGCCGCTGCCGGGCCGGCGACCGCATGTGCTGATGGCCCTGCAGCCGTAGGCAGACGGCTCGTCGGTGGGGCGCGCTAGGGTGGGCCTTCCATCACGCCATCACCTCGACATGGAGCCCTCATGTCTTCATTCGTCACACCCGTCACCCTCGCCGAGTCCATCACCGCCGCCGTCGACACCGCTCGAGCCCTCGCTGACCCCGACATCGATCCGAACCTCGTCGTCATTCGCGCCGCCGCAGGGGTCGTCGCTGGTGCAGCCGCCAGCCTCGCCGCCGCCAGCCAGCCGGCGCAGCTCGCGGAAGTGCTTCTCCACCAGCCAGTCGCATCACATCACCTCGAGGGACTGCTCGCGGAGCTGCGCATCAAAGGCGCCGATGCCACCGTCATCCAGTGCGTCCGCGACGCCGCTGACCGAACGACCGCCGCCGGGTTCGCCTATGCCGCGGTCCAGGTACTCGCGCACGAACTGAGTGTGGGCGACACGCTCATCGACCTTGGCTCCGCCGTCGTCGGCCGCATCCTGAGCATCCAGACGGCAATTGCCGGTGAGCTGCTTTTCGCAGTCGCGGTCCATGACCGCACAACGGCCGCGCAACTCGCCCTCCTATACGACGTCTCCAGCCCGGATGATGTCCGCGTGATCATCTCGGCGGGCGTGGGGGAGGCCAATGATGCTGCCTGACATTCAGCCTGATGGAGCGCCGACGCCCCCGCCGTCGCAGTTCGTGCGTGAGTGCGCCAGGTGCGAGCGCCGCACGATCCACGACCACCTTGGGTGCCGCACCTGTCGGGCAAAGCGCAAGTGGGCGCGTATGACTCCAGCTCAGCAGATGGACACGCTCACCCGCCGGCTCGAGGACTATGACGCAGCCCATAGAGCGCGCCATCATTATCAGCCGATGGCCGATCTCCTCTCGACCACGGTCGGGGTGGACCTCGAGGCCCCGCACGGTGCACTGCCCGTGAACCCAACCGACGACGCCGAGTTCCTTACCGCTGACGGAAGATACGTCCTTCGCCGGACGAATTGGGAGTGGTCGTGGGAGCCGCACCCCGACTCCTGCATCGCCTGTGAGCCGACGGAGTACGACGACGAGATCGACAAAATCGGCCTCATACCGCCGCCGCTCAACCAGGATGACTAAGCACCCGCTCGATCTCCGGTATCAGTGACGGTTCGAAGCGGACGACGGCCTCGCAGGCTTCATCGACAGCGAGTACATCCCGCGAAAGGCGTTGCGTCACAACGTCGATAAAGCTCGTCAAGCTCTCCCGATCAGCGAACATGATGTACGCCAGGCGTGGGCCGGGAGTGCCCCACATCGCCCCGCCCTGGCACGAATACCGCGTAGTCCAGCCGCGGTCCCAGCAGGCCTCGATGACCCCCGCCAGCCCCGCGTCCACCTCGAAACCGCGACAGGTGTCCACCTGCCTGTGCCACGACGCCTTCGCCATGGGCACGAGGTTAGCTCCGCCTCCCGCGCGATGCGCCCACCTGCGGCTATGCTGGCCCCAACTTGCACGTACGTCCCAAGGGTGCCAACATGCCGACGACCACCCCCACAGTCCCGACACTCACGACCGCTGCGCGCCTGGCGGTGCCGCCGCCACTGCCGTCCACCTTGCCCCGCCTGCAACCGCTACCGCTGCGTGTTACGACGCTCGGGCCCGCGACCGGCGGGGCGACCCTCGCCGATGTGCAGCAGACGCTCGCGCGGGCCGACCCGCGGCTCCTACAGCAGGAGCATCTCGTGTGCCTCGCCGGGTTCGACCACCGCACCTTCGAGCCCCAGGCCGTCACGCTCGCGGCTCTCGTGCGGTCGGCTCACCGCACGCCGCCCGCGCCGTGCTGGCGGCACGTGCTCGTGGTGTACCGCGGCGGCGGCGTGGATTACGCGGGGTCGCCCCGCTCCATGGACGCGGACCGGATGGCGCTGCTGGAGTGCGCGACCTCGCTCACGCACTTCGGTGTCACCGTCATCTTCGGCATGGGTCACGCTGGACAGAGCTGCCTGCCGCCATGGCAGGCGCTGCCGCTCGGCGTCCACGAGGCGATCACGCCGAGCTCTGCCTGCGAGCAGGTGCTCCGCGAGCTCGTACCCGCTTGTACCTGCGGTGCGGTCGCCTGACCTACTGGCCCACGACCTCCCAGTTGCCCTTGTCCTCCTCTCGCCATTCCACAGGTGCATGAGCCGCGAAACCCGCTGCGTCGTTCCCTCTCACGCAGTCGCGGTCGACGATCCGGTTTCCAGCACCTCGGTCACGAATGCTGGTGGGGACGCGGGCACCTGCAGCGAAGCCAGGGTTCTGTTCGCCTGTCGTCCGTATGAGTACCTGTACTTGTTCGCTTCGATGGCGATCTTCCACCACAACAGCTCCCCAACCGACATCTTGGTCCTCGGTTTGAGGACTGCGACGTGATAGCCGGTGATATACGGCTCGCTGTGGAAGAAGGTGGCCAGCGGCGTCGCACTCAGTGCGACCGAGAGAGTGCCCGCTGGAGCCGGAGTCACTCCCTTCGGCACAAGCACGCGCCCTGCTATTCCATTGTCTTTCGTCTTGCGGCTGACGAAGTTCACGCCCTCCGGCGCGTCGGCCTGCGCCAGACCGTTCAACGTGAGCCCGTGACCGTACTCGATGTCGAAATGTTCGGTGATCGGAACGACGTCGTCGGGCGAACCGGCATAGCTCCCGGTCACCGGACCGAGATCAGAGAGGCCGGTCCATGACAGCGTTGGGAGTGATGCGGAGTGAACCCAATCCGGAACCTCGCTCGGCACCAGAAGAGACCCAAGCGTCCTGTTGGCCTGGCGTCCGTACGAGAATCGGTACCGGTTCTCCCATATGCACCGGCACCACCAGATCTTCTCTTCGAGCGACATCGTGGAGTCCTTGGCCTTCAGGATCATCACGTCCCGGCCGCACACGAACGGTTCCGGTTGCACGAATGACGAGAGAACACCGTTGCCGCCGAGTGCGACGGTGATCTCACCGGCCTGGCCAAGAGGTACGGTCGTTTGTACTCGGGCTGTAACACCGTTATTCCGCATGGCCCTCGATACGAAATTTACGCCTGCGGGTGGTTCAACCTGCGCTAGCGCGTTGAGCTCGAGCGACTGACCATAGCGGAGATGAAACACCTCATCCAGCCGTTGCATGCCCGTCCTCTTCTCGCGTGTCACTCGGAGGTCTTCAGGATGAAGAGCGCGTACTCCTTGAGGGCAGCCTCGAAGTCGTCGCGCGTCAACGACGAATAGTCAGTCTCCATATACGCCTCGGCGATCCATTCATCGCCCGCGTCGACTTGGTGCATGACGGCCTGGCCTGGATGAACCTCACGATTCCTATACATCTCGACCCAACGGTCGCGCACTCCCGGCCAGGTCCCGTTCTTGTCCACACGCCCAAGGTTCTTCACTTTGACGAATGTGTCCTCTCGCCAGTAACCGAACCACGTCTTGCGGTTGCTCTGCGCGTGCGGCACTCCGGCAGCGAACACCATGACGCACGTAACTGTTCCGACAGGATAGAACAGCTCGGGCGGCATCGACATCACGGCTTGGAGGGTGTGCTTCTCCAGCAGATTGCTCTTGTGGGTGCTCGAACCGGTGGCGCACGACACAGGCACGATCGCGATGCCCGTTCCGCCCTTATCCAGGCTGTCCAGCATCTGCTCGACGAAGCGCAGTTCGTGCAGGTCTTCCTTCGACTTCGCATACGGCGGGTTGATCATTCCGATATTGGCCTTGTGCGCCTTGACCCCTTTGGAGACTGCGGTATCGAAGCACGAACCCTGGTACAGGTTCGCCTTACCGTCGCCGCGCAGGATCATGTTCGAGGCCGCCAGCGCGTACATCGATGGATTCTGCTCGACCCCGATCAGCCGATCCTTCTTGATCGACTCGACCTCGGCCTCGGTTGTCGCCGACTTCATCATCCGATTCATCGCTGAGATCAGAAACCCCGCGGTCCCAGCGCAGATGTCGAGGACGACGTCGTCCTTGTTCACGTTTGCCAGCAGACTGAAGAGTTCAGTGACGTGCTTGGGTGTGAGGACGATCCCCAATCCCTTACCGTCACCACCGGTGTACTTGAGGAACTCCCCGTAGAAGGCGCCGACAACGTCGAAGTCGTGGTAGACGGTGATGAACGGCATCACGTGATCAGCGAGCATGGTCACGATCTCGTTCAGAAGCCCCTTGGGATACGCCTTCGTCGCCTTGCTCAGCTCGGGATGGACCTGGATACCGGTAAACGGCTGGGTCATGTTCGTGAGCTTGGCGTTGGGAAGTTTCGCTTCCTGGATGACCTTCTTGATCGACTGAATCCAGAAGGCCGGTAGATCCTTCGCCGAGTAGGCGTCGTAGGTCTTGGAGAACACGTCGTCGTTCAGGGCGATCAGCGTACCGGCCACGGCCAACGGCTTCTCCTTCTCCTCCAACTCTGCCTCGTCACGCATAAACTCGTGCATCTCCTGAGAGAACGAGATCAGATCTTTCTCTCGCTGCCGCTGGACACTGGGATCAAACGATGCGGCACGGATCAAGTCGTCCATGCCGATCATCGAGGTGATGGCCGCACCCTGCGGAGACACCAGGGCCTTGACGTCGTGAGTACCCTTCGGCATAACGAAAAACGACCACCTGGTGTTGCGCGCGTGCCCGGACACTGCGATGCAGATCACCGTGTACTTCGGCGACAAGAAGCGGGCGTAGTGCAGTACCCCGTCTACAGCGAAGTCCTTCGGTCGGTCACGGTTGGGGGACTCGTGAAACTTCGTGCTCGCTTTACACTCGACCAGCACGACCATGTCCGGAGTGCCCGGCGACGTGATGATGAACTCTGGATAACCGGAGTTGCCCTTACCGCTCTTGGACGCCTTGGAGAGCCCTGACCGAATGGACTCCACCGCGGACTGCTGCTTCTCGACGATCACTTTCTCGTCGTCGTCGTAGAAGCCGAGCTTGCGCAGGCCAGCCTCGACCAAGTCCTCGGTGATCCGCTCGTTCGCCATGCACGCTCCCTCTCACGACAACATCATCATCAATCCGTGACAACCATTGAGGATGAACACTAGATCACACGATGAACCGCCTGCGGCACCGCTCGCCCGGCATCACCAACACCCGTCAATCCCCCCGCTCCGGGTCGTTCATCCAGAACCAGGCGGCACCAGCGACGACAGCGATCAGAGCCAGCCAGTCGTCGAGAGTCACGGTCATCTGACGCACCAACCGCACCGAACGGTTCCATCTGACTGTCGCGCAACCCTGTCCGTAAGCCGGTCGTTCACCGGGACAATCGCTGCGATGTCTAACGGCGGTAGAGCACCAGATCGAACTGTCGCACAAGTCCCGTCCGCTGAACCGTCCCGATGACGGCAGGGCAAACGAACACGAACCCGCCCCGTCACCGGCAATACGATGACGGGGCAGGCTGGTCATCCGTACTTCAGAGCCGAGCGGAGACCGGGCCGCCCGGGGTGTTGATCCACGCTCCTTCACCGAGCCAGTCGCGCACGCCTGATGGAACCCCAGGGGAGTCGAACACTCATTCGACATATTGGGGTACTCCCAAAGCGACACGTCGAGCTGGCTGTGTATCACGTCACAATAGGGTGGGTTTCGGCTATTTCTTGAC
>NZ_LZMO01000019.1:0-7051 GCF_001665715.1 Gordonia sp. 852002-10350_SCH5691597 | reverse complement strand
GAGTGTCGATGACCGTAATTGATTCCACCAAAACGTCTGTGCACAAGCAGATTCCGACACCTGAGCCGGGGCTGACCGTCGACGATTTCCTGGCCCGCGCACGTGGGCTGAGGGACAGGCTGCGGGAGGAGCAAGCCGACACCGAGCGACGCACCCGCTACTCGCCGGAGATGCACGAAGAGTTCGTGCGGCTCGGCTTCTACCGGATGCTGCAGCCGGCCGCTCTCGGTGGCTACGAACTGTCCATCAAAGACTTTCTGCGCGTGATCGTCGAAGTCGGTCGCGGGTGTCCGTCGACCGCATGGTGTCTGTGTCTGGGTTCTGCCCACGTGGTCAACCTCGCGGGGTTGTTCGACGCCGACGTTCAAGCTGCGGTCATGGGGGCCGACGGACATTTCATCGCGCCCTCCCGGGTGGTCCCGTCGGTAACAGCGACACCGGTCGACGGTGGCTGGGAACTCAACGGACTCTGGGACTATTGCTCGGGAGTTCCCTACTCCACCCACGTCTTCAATGCGGTGATGATCATGCCGACCGACGGTGGCCGCCCGCATCCGGGCCTCGCGCTGGTACCACGTGACAAGTACGAGATCCTCGACGACTGGGGCACTTTGATCGGCCTCAAAGGTAGTGGCTCCAACTCCGTCAAGGTCGACCACTGTGTCGTCGACCACGGATACGTCCTCGATATCGACATCAACGCCATCCGTCCGGATCAGACCTATGGGCTCGAGCTATACGGCAATCCGATGTACATCGGGCCGATTCAGCCGTTCTTCTTCGCCGAGTTGCTCGCCGTCGCATTGGGTATGACCAAGGCGATGTTCGACGAGTTCGCGGCGACGATGCCGGTGAAGAAGACGATGTGGCCACCGATGGCCGTGCGCGCCGAGGACTCGTTCTACCGGCAGTGGTACGGCGAGGCCACCACGCTGATCGATCAGGCCGAAGCCTGCCTGCTCAGCGTCACCGCCGCCTACGCCCAACTGTGCGACGAGTCAGCGGCGACCGGCCGGTCGATCACCATCGCCGAGAATCAGCGCTTGGTTTCGCTGGCCATCCAGGCGGGCAAGGTGCTCACCGAAGCGATGGATCTGATGGCTCGGGTGACCGGGTCCAGCGCAATGAAAGACGGCACACGCACGCAACGGTATTGGCGCGACTTCACCATGTACCGCAGTCACGTCGCGCAGACCATTCGTGAAGCCACCGCGAGCGGCTACGCCGTTGCCGCGCTCGCCGAGGCGAACGCCTGATGCGCGCGGCACTCTGGCACGGAAACGGCCGCCACGTCGAGGTCGACGATGTGAACCTGCCCGCACCCGGCCCGCATGAAGTGGTTGTCGACACCACCGCGGTGGTCGCCTGCATCACCGACGTCATCGCCTTCGACAATCCTCCTTTCCCGCCCGGCGCCCACATCCCGCAGATTCCCGGGCACGGAGGCGTGGGCATCGTGTCGGCCGTGGGCTCCGACGTCAGTCGGGTTCGCGTAGGCGACACCGTGCTCGCATCAGCCAACCCGTGGTGTGGTGTCTGCTACGCATGCCTACGAGATCGGCCGGACATGTGCGGCGAGCTGACCTTCCTCGGACCCGAGATCGAGCTCGCCCCAACCGGTTCCACGGTCGCGCACTCCTACCTCGGGTCGTACGCCGAACAGATGCTGACCCGGGAAATCCAGGTGGTCCCGCTGACCACCGGCATATCCCATCAGGCACTGGCCGTCCTCGCTGACGGCGGCGCAGGTGGCGTGGGTGGAGCGTTCAACGTCGCACCGGTCACCGCGGGAGCCAGCGTCGCGGTTGTCGGGTGTGGCATGACAGGGCTCGCGTACCTGCAGAGTGCGCGTGTACTCGGCGCAGAAACGATCATCGCCATCGATCCGCTGACGCATCGTCGGGAGCTGGCCGAAAAGTTCGGCGCCACACACACCTTCGACGCCAACGATCCCGATTTGGTCGAGAAGGTCAAAGAGGTGGCAGGCAGCTATCCGGCCCTCTTCGGTGACAAGCGCGGCGTCGAGTTCGCGTTCGAGGCCGCAGGTGACGCCTCCGCCATGGGTACCGCCATGGCCATCACCCGCCCAACGGGCCACGTCGTCCTGGCCAGCGTCACCAAGGACTTCCTCACTGCGACATTGCCGATCAGCGCTTTCGACGCCGCCATGAACGGCAAACAGATTCACGGCTGCCAGTGGGGGCAGACGAACCTGTTGCGTGACATCCCGCTGTGGACGAGGCTTCTCGAGCGCGGCGAACTGGACTTCGATTCGATGGTGTCGACCACCGTCGGTCTCGACGCCATCGACGGCGTCCTCGATCAGGTGGCCGCCTGTGAGGTCGTCGCAGCTGTTGTGGAGCCGCGACGATGACCGCGCTCGACGTCCGGGCAGACGCCGCCCGGCCACCTCGCGACCAGTTCGATTCGGACCTGTTCCGCGACGTTCTCGGGCGATTCTGTTCCGGCGTCGTGGTGATCACCGCGTCCAGCAGAGGTGAGAACGTCGGCATGACCTGCCAGTCGTTCATGAGCATGTCGTTGGACCCACCGCTGGTGGCCTTCGCGCCGGCTGCCACATCGTCGACCTATCCAGTGATCCGGGATAGCGGATCGTTCGCGGTGAACGTGCTGTCCAGCACACAATCGGCGATCGCCCTGGGCTTCGCACGCCGTGGTATCGACCGATTCGCCGATGCGCCATGGCATCTCGGCGTGACGGGCGCGCCGCTGCTCGATGATGCAGTCGCCCACATCGAGTGCGAGCTGTACGCCGAGCACGTCGTCGGTGACCACTACCTGTCCGACGGACAGGTAGTGGCCCTCGACGGCCACCCCGATGCCGAGCCGTTGTTGTTCTTCCGCAGTGCTTTCGGCGCCTGGAGCGCGACATCTCAGAACGCCACATCACACGGCGCCACATCACACCGCGCCACATCACAGCGCGCCACATCGCAGAGCGCCACATCGAATGAGGAGTCGTCATGAGTGTTTCCGTCACCGACTCGGCCGCCGTCGAGACGTCTGGCAAGTCGCGCACGGTACGTGCCGCGGTCGCCGCCTCCATCGGCGCGCCGTTGAGTGTCGAGCAGGTGGAGGTCGGAGCTCCGGCCGCGGGCGAGCTTCGGATCGAGCTGACCGCCAGCGGCATCTGCCACACCGATCTCAGCGCGCGCGACGGACAGTTCCCGGCACAGTTCCCGATCGTGCTCGGCCACGAGGGAACCGGAACTGTCACGGCGGTGGGCGAGGGCGTCGACGACGTCCGAGTCGGTGATCGGGTGGTGCTGACAATCGATCACTGCGGACAGTGTCGAAGCTGCGACCGCGGTCGGTTCTGGGCGTGCGCCAACGCCTTCGGGATGAACGTCGCGGGTGGTCGAGCCAACGGCACAACGGCGTTCACTCTGGACGGCAACCCGATCCATTCGCACTGGTTCGGTCAATCCTCTTTTGCTGCAACGATTCTTGCGCCCCGATCGACTGCGGTCGTCGTGGCCGATGACGTGCCGGCCGAGGTTGCGGCGCCGCTGGGATGCGGCATCATCACCGGCGCCGGACCGGTTCTCTATCCGCAGACCACCCGCCCACTGGACAGCCTGGCGGTATTCGGTCTGGGCACAGTCGGCCTCGGTGCCGTGATGGCGGCCCGGATTCGTGGCGTCGACCGTGTGATCGGCGTCGACCCGCTCGCCTCGCGCCGGGAGTTGGCGCGTGAGCTCGGAGCCACAGATGTCGTCGACCCGTCGACGTCGGATGCTGTCGAAGAGATTCGGCAGATCACCGGTGGTGGTGCCGACCAGACACTGGAAACCAGCGGCGCAGCCGGGATTCTCGACGTCGCGGTCGCGGCGACGATCACCGGCGGACACTGCGGTGTGATCGGCGCGCCACCACCGGGCACCACGTTCACCACCGATGTCACCACGTTCATCGCCCGCAACATCTCCATCTCCGGTGTGGCAATCGGAGACTGCGACGCCAACCAGGTGATCCCCGAACTCGTCGACCACTGGCGCAACGGTGCTCTACCCGTGCAACGACTGGTCACCGTCTTCGACATGGACTCGATCAACGACGCGATCGCCGCGGCCAAGAGTGGCCGGGTCATCAAGCCGGTCATCGTGTTCTGACGGACTCATCTGCGCTCAATACAACTCATGTCTTCCGGGTGACCCGAGGGGACACGAGCGACCAACAATGTGAACGACCGGCTCGCCGGTCGTGGAAAGGTGGCCACCAATGCCCGCATTCGACGACGGCATGGCCCAGACCGAGATACCCACCGGCCAGGTGGTCGAAACCGATGTACTCGTCGTCGGATCCGGACCGTCAGGCGCGGCTGCGTCGCTGATGCTCAGCGAACTCGGCATCGACAACATCATGATCACCAAGTACCGCTGGACGGCCAACACGCCGCGTGCCCACATCACCAATCAGCGTGCGATGGAGGTCTTCCGGGACCTGGGCATCGAGGACCAGGTGTTGGCCGACGCGACCGCGCACGATCTCGTCGGCGACACGGTGTTCTGCACGTCGATCGCAGGCGAGGAGATCGGCAGAATCCGAACCTGGGGTACCCGACCCGATCGAGAGGCCGACTACCAGCTCGCGTCGCCGTGCCTGACCGTCGACATCCCGCAGACCTATCTCGAGCCGATTCTGGTGCGCAATGCCACGGTTCGCGGTACGCAGGCCAGGTTCTCCACCGAGTACCTCTCGCACACCGAAGACGACGACGGGGTGACCGTCGATGTCCTCGACCGACTCACTGCCCACCGCTACCGCATCCGCGCCAAGTATCTGATCGGGGCCGACGGCGCCAGGTCGCAGATCGCCGCCGACATCGACCTGCCGTTCGAGGGTGCGATGGACATCGCCGGGTCGATGAACATCACCTTCACCGCCGACATCGCCGCCCTCGTCGATCACCGCCCGAGCGTCCTCTATTGGGTCATCCAGCCCGGCTCCAACGTCGGCGGAATCGGCACCGGATTGGTCCGGATGGTCCGGCCGTGGAACGAGTGGCTGATCGTCTGGGGATACGACATCAACCAGCCGCCACCAGTTCTCGACGATGCCGCCGCCACCGCGATCGTTCGCGATCTGCTCGGCATGCCGGATCTCGAACCGGAGATCACCGGCTACAGCCTCTGGGGCGTCAACGAAATGTATGCGACGAGCCTGCAGCGGGGTCGGGTTTTCTGCGTGGGCGACGCCGTCCACCGCCATCCGCCCAGCAACGGACTGGGGTCCAACACCAGCATCCAGGACTCCTACAACCTGGTGTGGAAGATAGCCGCCGTGCTTTCTGGCCAGGCCGGGCCGGCGCTGCTCGACACCTACACCGTAGAACGTGCTCCGGTCGCCAAACGCATTGTCACACGGGCGAATCGGTCGGCACGAGAGTTCGCCGACATCTTCACCGCCCTCGATATCGAGGGACTGACCGACCCGGCGGAGATGGCCGCGGCCATGGATCGTCGCAAGGAGAACACTCCGGAAGGTGCCGCGATGCGTGCCGCACTGGTCGACGCCATGGAGACCAAGAACTACGAGTTCAACGCTCACGGAGTGGAACTCGGTCAGTTCTATGAGTCCGACGCGGTCATCTCCGATGGCACGGTGCCACCACCGAGCCGCGATCCGGACCTCTATCACGTGATGTCGACCAGCCCTGGCGCCCACCTGCCGCACGCTTGGGTCGGAGATCAGAACACCAAGCTCGCCACGATGGATCTTGCGCCCTACCGCCGCTGGACCCTGATCACCGGCGTGGCAGGCGAGCAATGGGAGGAGGCCGCCGCGAAGGTGTCGGCGACCATGGGAATCCCTTTGGAGGCCATCGTGATCGGACCCGGTCGCGAGGTGACCGACCTCTACTTCGACTGGGCGAGGTTGCGCGAAGTCGGCGAGGCCGGTGCGCTGCTGATCCGACCGGACAAACACGTGGCGTGGCGTTCGCACGACCTCCCGACCGACCCGGAGGCCGAGCTGCGTACGGCCATGACCCGATTGCTGTGCCGCACATGACAATGAAGTTCGTGCACGTCAGCAACTCTCAGCGAGTGGTGTTCGCGCCCGGAGATGCGGCCCGTGCGTTGTCCGACGAGATCGACGAACTCGGCATCCGGCGGGCGATGCTCATCGCTTCGCCCAGCGGTCCGGGGGACCGGCTTGCCCGGAGCCTGCCCGTCGCTCTGCGCCACAGTGAGATCACGATGCACGTACCCGTCGAACTCGCCGAGACCGCACGAAAGCGCGCCACGGTGGCCGACGTCGATGCGGTGGTGAGTGTCGGCGGCGGTTCGGCGACGGGACTGGCCAAAGCGGTGGCGTTGACCACCGGGTTGCCGATCATCGCGGTCCCCACCACCTTCGCCGGGTCGGAGGCCACCGATATGTGGGGGATGACGCAGGACGCCACGAAGAGCACCGGCGTCGACCCTCGGGTGCTGCCGCGCGCGGTGATCTACGACGCAACGTTGACCGCGTCGATGCCGTCGGACATGGCGATGGCCAGCGGACTGAATGCACTGGCCCACGGGGTGGATTCCATGTGGGCGCCGCGGTCGGATCCGATCGATCGGGCGTTGGCCGAAGAAGCGATCCGGTCACTTGCGGGTGGACTGAGGGATATCGTCGACGACCCCGGCGCACTCTCCGGACGAGAGCACACCCTGTACGGCGCGTATCTGGCCGCGGCCGCGTTCGCATCGGCGGGTTCGGGCCTGCACCACAAGGTCTGTCACGTCGTGGGTGGCATGTTCAACCTGCCCCACGCGCAGACCCATGCCGTGGTGCTGCCACACGTCGTGGCGCTCAACGCACCCGCCGACGATGCCGCGGACACCCGCATCGCCAGAGCACTGGGATCGTCCACAGCCAACGACGGACTGGCCCACCTCTATCAGCGGACGGCTGCGCCGCGCTCCCTCGCCGAACTGGGTATGCCCGAAGCCGGAATCGAACGCGCCACCTACGCCATCCTCGACGTCATGCCCGCCGGCAACCCGGTCGAGTTGACCCACGACAACCTCGCGGCGCTGCT
>NZ_LZMO01000018.1:0-11546 GCF_001665715.1 Gordonia sp. 852002-10350_SCH5691597 | reverse complement strand
GGAACGTGCTGCGGCGATCGCGAAACGTGAAGCGTACGAGCGCACCTGGCGTTACCGAATCCGTAAGACGTGGCGAGAAGTGAAGACTCGTGTGCACCTTGCATGGTCGGTGCTGCGTGGCTATCACGAGTGTGGGGAGACGTGGTGATGACGCAGATGACAACCCGCTCATGGCAAGCACTCCCCGACACCCATCGGCCCACGCTCGAGCAACAACGGATGGAGCAAACCGGCATGACTGACGACCTGTACCTCACCCGAGCCGAAATCCAACAAACAGCAACCAGACTCCACGAACTCGCCAACTGGATCTGCGACGACCTCGACGCCACCCTCTGCCGCCAAGTCGCCTTCACCGACCGCACCAACGGACGAGTCCGCGGCAAAGGCGAAACCCCCAACGTCTACAACGAACGAGCCTCCGAAGTAGCCCACGACCTCCACGACGTACTCCGCACATGGGTCGAACACACCTGCACCCACAACACCCACGGACTCACCTGGCCCGGAGAACAACGCCCCCAACGTCACGCCCAATGGCTCAACCGCCACCTCATCGACCTCGCCAAAACCGAAGAAGCACCCCAAGCAGCCGACGAAATCAAAGACTGCTGGCAACGCGCCAAACAAACCATCGACAGACCACAACCACAAGAGTTCGTCGGCCCCTGCCAATCCACCACAGACGGTGTCACCTGCGAAGGCGTCTACTGCCACAAAGGGGCAGACACCAAGAAATGCCAACCATGCGGCATCACCATCGACATCCCCTCCGTCAAAGCAGCAACCGAAGAAGTCATGCGCGACCACCTGTTCACCAAACAAGAACTCCGCATCGCAATGGTCATGTACACCAGCACCCCGGTGCCGAGACAAGTCATCGACAACTGGATCAGACGAGGCCGCATCACAGACAAAGGCGGCAAATATCAACTAGACGAAGCCCTCTCACTCTGGGAAGCTTCCCGACGAAAGGCAGGATAAAAGGCACTTCTATCCGGTCAACACACACCCTGCAACGCGTCACGTGGTGACGATCCCGTGAGCCCTACCCTCGGCCACACGGATATCCAGATCCAGGAGGACATGGCTGACGGGGAAGGCAAAGCATGGAGGGACAGCGTTCCTCCTAATCCGATTATCTAGAAGATAAGGAAACGAAATGGCGGACGGACAGCCTGACATGAGCACAGCGATTCAGTGGCTGAAAAAGATCCAGGATCTACACTCTCCCCTCGTTCCTCCTGAGGGCATGGCCCTGATGGGAAGCAAGCCAGGAGACGAGTATTGCGACGGGTGCGAGTGGAACGATCCTTACGAGGCTGTGTCCTGGCCTTGTGACACGAGGAAGCTGACAGACCAGGCTCTCGCCGAGCTTCAAGGTTCGAGCGTGTCTCCTTGAAACATCGGACACTCTGTGTCACTCTTTGTGTGAAGCTGGGTGAATTGCGGAAACGCACACCCAGCTTTTCGCATCCTTCCCCTCATTCGCCAGGAGGCACGCAGGGGATTCGGAGGGGCGCGCACTCCGAGCAGCCACACTCGCCAGCAACGCTGCACAACACCGCGCATCACACTTCAGGAGGCGGGAACGCATGGCATCTCTCGGGACACAAGAGGTAGAGCTGACCGTCGAAGTATCGTTCGATAACGGCGCACTACTCACAGCACACGAGAAGGCGTGCTTCCCAATCGAGATGCGCACATTGCAGGCAGAGGAACAGACGCAGCCCATCGAACTACACATCGACAAGCGCGCCTTCTCCAACGCTGTCGCTGATGCACTAGAGCGCATCGCCCAACAGATACGAGGCGAGTAATGGCTTGGCTACTCATCGCACCCATCTACCTCGCAGCCCGCACCGCACAATGGCTCACACAGCGAGCCGAAAGTGCAGCCATGAGGGAAGCGGCATGGGCGAATGCCGTAGCAGCAGAGGAAACCTCGGCACATGGCGAGAGCCACTAAGACCACCGCACGCGGACTCGGCTGGCAACACCAACGCACACGCGCCCAACTCCTCACACAACACACAGACGGAACACCCTGCTGGTGGTGCGGACGCCCAATGTTCAAACAACCCGAACGCAACTGGGACACCACACCACTCGAAGCCGACCACACCGTCTCCCGCTCCCAAGGCGGAACACGAGCCGACCGACTACTGCATTCAGTTTGCAACCGCCAACGCGGAGACGGCAGCCGAGACCACTTGCGGCCCGCGGTAACCGGGAGCTCATCAGCTATACCCCCGACATTGGGGTCGCTCGGTCATCGAGCCATGGATTGGCCCTGACCTACCCACAAAGAAGAACCCCCGAACCTGCTCCAACAGGCCGGGGGTGTTTGCCGACTGTGAAGGAGTCGACACCATGAAGTTAGCAAAGACCACCGCCCGCGGCCTAGGTTGGCAACACCAAAAGCGCCGCCTCGAACTCATCGAATCACACAACGACGGCGAACCCTGCTACTGGTGCGGCCTACCCATGTGGAAAGACGCAACCAGGAACTGGGATGAGCGACCACTCGAAGCCGACCACGTAACCCCTCGGTCAGTAGCGACGACGCCCGCGGATCGACTACTCCACCAGTGGTGCAACAGGAAACGAGGCGCCGGCGAGAACGATCATCGCCGTCCCTCGCTAACAGGAGAACCCATGCACCGGAAAATCACAGTCATCACCAAGCCGCGCGTGACCCGCACCCCACCCCCTTCAAATATCTGAACCCCCCTGTAGTTGCTGACTGGCCGAGGTAGTCAAGGTTTTATTTTTTCGCTGTTCAGGAGGGTTTCTGGTGAGTTCGGATGCCCTGTCTGCGACTGGTGAGCGGTTGTTCGCCGAGTTGGTGGATGGTTCGTCGTCTGAGGCTGTGAGGGTGTTGGCTTTGGAGGCGGCGCGTATCGCTGATCGTCTCGACAAGCTGGATCTGGTGTTGCGGGGCGATGTGGATGTGTGGATGACGTTGGTTCACGACAATCGCACTGAGGATTACGAGTTGCGGATTGATGATGCGGCTCGGGAGGCACGTCAGCAGGCGACTGTGCTGCGGTCGTTGGTGTCTGAGGTGTTGAAGATCCGTCCTCCGGTGGAGGCCGATGACGATGACGACTGCGACGTCTGAGTTTCCGAAGCTTTCGGGTCGTCAGGAGCCGGAGAATCTGTCGGAGTTTCCGGGTGATGACACTGATGGTCTTCGTGCGGTGCGGTTTGCGCGAAATGCGCGGACGATTCCGTTGCCGTGGCAGGAGAATGTGTTGGTGGGGATGCTTCGGCGTGACCTCACTGATGCTGATCGACCGTGGACGCATCCTGACGTGTTGTTGTTGGTGCCGCGGCAGAACGGCAAGACTCTGATTTTGGTGTTGCGGTGCTTGTTTGGGCTGTTCATCTTGAATGAGAAGATCGTTTTCTCATCGCAGCGGTGGCAGACGAGTTTGAACACGTACAAGAGGCTGTCGGCGGTCATTCGTTCGCGTCCGTCGCTGAATAAGCGGGTGGTGACGAACTCGAAGCAGCCTGGTAGCGCCTACATCGAACTCGCTTCGGGTGCTCAGATCACGTTCATTACGCGGTCGAATGACTCGGGGCGTGGTTTGGATGAGGTTGACCTCGTGATTTATGACGAGGCGTACAACCTTACGGAGTCTGAGACGTCGGGGTTGTCGTGGACGCAGATGGCGTCGCGTAATCCGCAGACGATTTATGCGTCTTCGGCGGCGAATGCGAATCAGCACATCAACTGTGCGGTGCTAACGGGTCAGCGTAAGCGTGGTCTCGAGCATGGTGAGGGCTTGTACTTCGCTGAGTACATGGCACCTGACGGCGAGTGGAACGATTTGGAGACTGCGCGCCGTGCGAATCCGTCGTATGGGGTGATCCAGACTGACGCGAAAATCTTGAAGGAGATTCGCGCTGCTCGTACTCCGGCTGCTCGTCGCTCGTATGAGGTTGAGGCGCTGGGTCGGGGTGTGTGGCCTGCCGATGTGGAGTCACATGAGGCGGTCATCGATCCGGAGGCGTGGAATGCGATGACGAATCAGTTTCCGGCGCTGGTGGGTTCGATCGGCCTGGCTCTCGATCGTAGTCCTGATGGGTCGGTGTGGGTGTTGGCTGCGGCTCAGCACACTGCTGATTCTCGTGTGCATGTGGAGATCGGTTACTGCCAGTCGGCGACGTTGCGTGGTGCTGCCGCGTATGTGTCGAAGGTTGTTGCGGCGTGGGACCCGTGCGTGTTGGTGATTGATCGGAAGTCCGCTGCTGCGGCGGTGGTTCCGTTGCTTGCTGAGGATGGCATCGAGCCAGAGTTGACGGGTGCTCCACAGATGGCTGTCGCGTGTCAGGGGTTCCTTGATGATGCGGGTGATGGTCAGTTGTCGCATTCAGGGCAGCGGGTGTTGTCGGATGCGGTTGCTGATGCGACGAAGCGGATCATGCCGCAGGGCGATTTCGCGTGGGACCGCACTGAGGGGTCTGTGGCTCCGCTGGTGGCGGTGACGTTGGCCCGATGGGGTTTGCTCACGTTTGGTCTTGATGTGGCGGGTCCGATGGTTCGTCCGCCGATGCCTGTGCCGGAGAGTGTTTCGGCTGATCTTGATGTGTTGACGGCTGCGTTCTGAGAGGAGGTGGGCTGTGGCGAAGCAAGTTGCGGTGAAGGCGCCGAAGCCTGCGTTCTCTGAGAAGGGCTACGTGTCGAGCATGGTGCCGGATGGCACGTTCTCGCAGTGGGAGATGTTTGAGCGGGTCCCGGATTTGCAGTGGCCGGCGTCGGTGCAAACGTACTCGCGGATGATGCGTGAGGATTCGCGTGTGTCGTCGTTGTATGCGGCGATCACTTTGCCGATTCGGCGTACTCCGTGGCGCATTGAGGCTGCTGGCGCTCGTGATGAGGTGGTGGAGTTTTGCGCCCGTGATCTCGGGTTGCCGATTCAGGGTGGCGATGATTTGCCGCAGCCTGCGCGCACGAAGGGAAAGTTTTCGTGGACGCAGCATCTCGGGTGGGCGCTGACCAATCTGGTGCAAGGGCACAGCGTGTTCGAGCAGGTGTACCGCGCTGACGGTGATGGCCGGGCGCATTTGGACAAACTGGCGCCGCGTCCGCAGCGCACGATCTCGGCGTGGAATGTGGCGCTCGATGGTGGGTTGATGTCGATTGAGCAGATGGCTCCCGCGTCGACCGGCAAGGTGCTGTACGGGGTGTCTCCGCTGCGTATCCCGATCGGTCGTCTCGTGGTGTATACGCGCGACATGGAGCCGGGGCAGTGGATCGGTAATTCGTTGCTGCGTCCGTCGTTCAAGCATTGGCTACTCAAGGACGAGTTGATTCGCTATCAGGCGGTGGCGATTCGCCGTAACGGCATGGGTGTTCCGATCGCGGAGTCTCCCGAGGGTGCGACGCAGGATGATGTAAACTATCTGGCCCGCATGATGCAGTCGTATACGGGTGGAAGTAATTCTGGTGGTGCTCTGCCTCCGGGCGCGAAGATGAGTCTGTTGGGTGTGCAGGGCAACCTTCCCGACATTCAGGCGGCTATTGCCTATCACGACAACATGATTGCGATTGCGGGGTTGGCGCACTTCCTGAACTTGTCGGGTGGCGGGTCGTATGCGTTGGCGTCGGTGCAGGCGGACACGTTTGTGCAGTCGGTGCAGACGTTCGCCGAGTCGATTCGTGACACTGCGACCGCGCACATCGTTGAGGATCTGGTGGACATCAACTTTGGTGTGGATGAGCCTTCTCCGCGGATTGTGTTCGATGAGATTGGCTCTCGTCAGGATGCGACGGCTGCGGCGTTGAAGATGCTTGTCGAGGCGGGGTTGTTGTCGCCGGACATTTTGGTGGAGCAGACGGTGCGGCAGCAGTTGGGGTTCCCGGCGAAGCCTGCAGATGAGTCTCCTGCACAGCCTGAGCAGGTAACGCCTACTCCGGTTGCTGCGAGTGCCCGAAAGCATGTTCAGCCGGCACAGGAGACGTTGTGGTAGACGTCCTATCGGCGCCGATCCTGGCGACGATCCCGCGTGTCGAGCTCGGTTCGGTTGGCACCTGGGACATCAGCAACATCGCCGGATGGCATCCCACAGCAGACGATTTCGCCTCCGCTGTTTCAGCGCTCGACTGCCCCGCAGTGCGGCGCCCGGTGTTGAAACTGGGCCACTCGGACGGCCCCGGTGATCCGTCGATCGGGTTGATCGACAACCTCGCCATGTCGGCGGACGGGCAAACCCTGGTCGGTGACTTCGTGGGTGTGCCCGCATGGTTGGCGTCCGCTGACGGTGACGGCCACTCGGTGATTGCGTCCGCCTACCCCGATAGGTCGGGGGAGTGGGAACACAACTATGTGTGCCAACTCGGTCACACGCACCCGTTCGTGCTGCATTCGATGGCGTTGCTCGGTGTCGTCCGTCCTGGAATCGGAACGCTGCAAAGCCTCTACGACTTGTATGCGAAAGCACCAGAGAAGGAGAAGCCAATGGCCGCAACGGCTCTGGTATCGGTGACTGTTGATCAGGTGCGCTCCGCGTACTACAACGGTCCTGCCGCAAATAACTACAACCTGTGGATTCGGGAGATGCTGATCGACCCGCCACAACTCATCGTGCAGGACGACGCAGACGACTCCTTGTTGAAGGTGCCGTACACGGTCACCGATTCGGAAGTGACGTTCGGGGAGCCTGCCAAGGTCAAGGTCGAGTACATCGACGATTCTCCCGCCCCTGCTGAGCCTGATGTGGATGGCGAGCAGGTGGCGGCAGCCGCACCAATTGTTCGGTTCGCGTCGCGCGCCGAATCACGTCCCGGCCATCCGGTCGGTACGTCGAAGCCCACCGCGGGAGCGGATGGGGTAACCACCGAAGGAGGTTCGGGCGTGGAAATCACGAACGAGCAACTGGCGGCACTCCGCACTGCTCTCGGGCTTGCGGACGACGCCGATCTGAGTGCGATCACCGATGCTGCGAAGGCGATTGGTGATCAACTGCCGACCTTGCGTGAGGCGTTGGGCCTGGCCGAGGACGCCACGATCGATGACATCGTGAAGGCTGCGCAGGAGGCCGTGAAGGATAAGCCTGCCGATGACGGTGCGCCGACTGATGGTCAGCCTGCCGCGGCGTCGACGAAACTTCCGCAGGGTGTTGTGGCGGTCGATGCGGGTCGTCTGGCGACACTCGAGGCCAACAGTGCCCGGTTCGCGGAGCATCTGGAGAACGAGCGTCGGGCGGGTGTCGAGAAGACGCTGAATGCGGCGATCTCGGAAGGCCGTATCACTCCGGCGCACAAGGAGTCGTGGCGTAAGTCGTTCGAGGCGAATGCTGATCAGGCGCGTGACCTGCTCGCCACTCTGGCCCCGAACTCGGCTGTCCCCGTGTCCGAGCTGGGCCACTCGACTGAGCCGGCCGACATATCCGACGTCCGCGACTCTGCGGCATACAAGGGACTGGAGGGCTGATCATGGCCGGAATTGTTGTGAAGTTCGAGAAGGGCCGGATTACCCACACGGCCGAGGCGCCGATCGTTGGTGGCCAGGTTGTGCATCCGGGTACTGGTCCACGCAGTGCGGTACCGGCGACCGCCGACTCTGAGAAGGTCCTCGGCGTCGCGCTCACCGATGCCGCACCGAAGACCGATCCCGCACCGGGCGTGCTGTATGTCGGCACCGATCAGGTGACCGTCGCGTCGGCGCCAGCCTCCGTGCCGGTGAAGTCGAACAACAGCGCCAACCCGGGTGACCTTGTGGTCGCCCACACCGCGGGTGCGGTGAAGAAGGCCCCGGCCGAGGCGAAGATCACCCAGATCGTCGGCCGCGTCATCGAGAAAATCGGAGGCGCAGACAACATCGTCCTCGTCCGGCTGGGAGGCTGACCAATGGCAGACAACACACCCGTCATCGTGTCGATTAACGATGGCCTGAGCATCACCGTGAAGCAGGTGATGGGCGACCCTAAGGTCATCCCTACTCGCGTGATCGACCTTGTGCGAGATCAGATCGTCGGCGAAACCCTGTTCCGCAATGCGGGAAATCCAGGAAGTCTTCTGGTCCAGTTCCAGAAGTCCAAGCCGATGTTCCTCGATGGTGGCCCTGAGCCCATCGCCGAGTTCGGCGAGATCCCGGTGTTCGACCTGGGTGAGGGTGAACCGGACGTTGCCCGCGCCCTCAAGATTGGTGCAGCCGTGCGTATCTCGCGAGTCATGCGCGACTACAACCAGATCGACAAGGTGAAGCACCAAATCGATGGCGCATCCAACACCATCATTCGGGCCAACGACACGGCATTCCGTGAGGCACTCGACGACGCGGACGTGCCTACGGTCGCGGCTAGTGCCGCATGGGACACCGCCGGGGCGAAGGCCGTCAACGACGTCATCGACGCGATCGATCTCGTGAGCACCGCGACGTACGTCGATGGCGATCCGTCCCAGCCTCTCGGCTTCACCCCTGACACTCTCGCGATCCATCCGTCGAATCTGCGGGCGTGGTTCAAGAGCGACGACTACAAGGCACTCTTCCAGGGCAATGTCGCCGGTGAGCACGTCGCCTTCAAGGGGGCGCTGCCGGAGAAGTTCCTTGGTCTGACGGTGCTCGTGTCGCCGTTCTGGCCACTCGACAAGGCGCTCGTCAGCCAGCGGGGCATCACCGGCTTCTATGCCGATCCCGACCCCTTGCAGGGCACCGGTCTCTACGGGGAGGGTGGCGGCCCCAATGGTGGTCCGACAGAAACCTGGCGTGCGGATTTCACCCATACGCGCGTGATCGGTGTCGATGAGCCGAAGTCTGCTTGCTGGATCACAGGACTGCGCTGATGTCGGAATACCGCCTTCTAGCGCATCTCTGGACCGGAAAGGATGGGGTGCGCCGCCGGCGTGGAGACGTGTTCACTCCCCCCGACAGTGAGGTGCAACGCCTACTGAAGGTGGGCGCCATCGTGTCCGCCGACCCCAATGTTGCCGTGTCTGAGCCGGTGTCGGACGGCAAGCCGGGGCGCCCTCGCCAGACCGCCCCTGTCGCCGAGTGGCGGAAGTATGCGGTCGAGTCGGGGAAGTTCAACGCCGATGAGGCGGAGGAACTGACCAAGGCTGAACTGATCGAGATTCTGTCGTGAGTGGGGAGGGGGTGTTCATTTCGGTTGATGATTTCGCGGCTGAGTGGCGCCCCCTCTCGCCCGCGGAAGAGTTGACCGCGGACCGACTGCTGGCGTCGGCGGCTCTGTGGATTCGGGAACAGTACGAGAAGTTTCACGGCTCGCAGATCGCCGACGACCATGCTGGCGCTATCTCGGTGTCGATCGATGTGGTGCGTAATGCGATGGAGACCGGCAAGTATGCGGGTCATCTGTCGTATGGGCGTACCGAGGGGCCGCGCGCCAAGTCGGGAACACTAGCTGCCCCTGGTGGGTCTTTGGTGTTCACTGACTGGCATAAGGAGCAGTTGGGAATCCCGACACGTCCACGCCCGTCATACCTTTTCGATGGGATTGTCCACGATGCTCGGTACTGAAACCGTCGTCGTTGCTGGTGATTTCGTGCGTGACGAGGACGGCAAGGTTACCCAAAGTGCCGGTATTGGTCCGGTCGCCGGGTGTCAGGTGCAGCCTCTCACCTCGCAAGAGTTGGTGGAGCGTGGACGTTCCGCCACTGATGATGCGGTGCGGGTCCTCCTACCCATCACGGATGGCATCACCCGAGATTCGCTTCTCGTGGTACGGGGGGTCACCTACCAGATTGACGGCAACCCACAGCCGTATGTAGACCCCGATGATCCCGAACTGTCGGGCTATGACATCGAAGCGACTCGACGGGAGGGGTGATGGCGCCACCATTCCGCCTTGACCGCAAGGGCGCCCGAGAGATCCTGCAAGCCGAGTTCACGGATGAAATCAATCGTCTCGCTCATTCGATTGGCGACCAGTGTGGCGACGATGTGGAGGTTCAGTCGTACACCACTGACCGTGGTGCGGCGTCGGTGACGGTGCCTGCGTTGTTGCAGGCGCGTGACGGGGTGTTGACCCGTGCTGCGTCCGCTGTAGGTCTTGAGGTTCGTACGAAATGACCCGCCCCACGGCAGCGGTTCGGCCACAGGATGCCGCACCGCTAGTGAAGGCATGGCTGAAAACACAACTCGCGGGCGTGTTTCCCACATTGCGGGTGCGGCTCGAGCATGACGAGAAGTGGTCGCTGGGATCGAATCCCGAGCTGGTGGTGTTCGATGACGGCGGGCCGCTGAATCAGTGGCCGGTCACCACCGCACCCACCATTCGGATTACGACGTGGACGACTGGACGTGACGTGTCGATCGCGAATCATGTGCTGGGCCTGATGTTGTGTACTCCGATTCCGGGGATTGCGAGTGTTCTTCCTGGGAGTGCGGTGATTGAGTCCCGCGATTCCTCTGGCGCCGATTTGGCGTCGTTCACGGTGCGTACACGCGTCCGCACCGTCGCCCTGTAACTGGGCCTGATTCCACCACCCCTCTCCCGTGTGGGTGGCAGCCGCACAAATTCCGTATCCAACAACCCGAGAGGGGTTCTTTCTCATGGCTGGAAATCCCGAGAATGTGAACATTTGGGCTGAGGCCGACGTGTATGTCCTCAAGCCTTCCGATCTGACCGGCGCGCTATCGACGGTGCTGCCCACCGACGCGGATGCTGCGTGGCCTACCGCGTGGAAGCCTGCTGGCCTTCTCAACGGCGACGCAGGTTTCGAGGAGTCCGCCGAGTGGGATGAGACCGAGCACTCCGCGTGGGGTTACGGCGTCATCAAGGTCGGCTACAAGGACTTCAAGATAGCGCGGAAGTTCACGACCCTCGAAGAGAATCCGACCGTCGCATACCTGCGGTCGAAGAACGACACGGCGACCGCCGTCAAGGTGTCGCGTCCTGCCGACGCCTATCTCGGTTTCGAGACCCGCGACGGTAACGGCAAGATCAAGCGCCGCATCACGACCATGCCGGCGTCGGTGAAGTATTCGGGTGCGACCGAGAATGAGTCGGATCTGCCGGAGGTCGAGTTCGAAGCGAAGATCTTCCCGAACGACGTGAAGGAACTGTTCATCAAGCAGGAAGCGTCGTGATTTCGGTCCGGTTCACGGAGGATCGCGGTTCTCGCGTGAAGGGTGATGTGGCGCGGTTCGACGATGCGTCGGCTGCCTACATCGTCGGCGAGGGCGCGGCGGAGTTCGTGGACGTGCCTGGTGATGTCGTCCCCGAGGAGGAGTTCACGCCTCCGGAGGGGTTCAAGCTGGCTAGCGCCGAGGACGGCGACTGAGCCTGTGAGTGTCGTCCCGTCCGAGTTCTTGTGCGGTGCTCGGGCGGGGCGGCTTCCACCGCACAACAACCGCACAAGAACTCGGACGTGACATGCCTGATATGCCGCACGTGACGATCGACCGACGTCATCACAAGATGTACGTCGATGGGGTCGAGTTCCCATGGATCATCGCCGAACGTGGTCCTGAGGTGGAATCCATCGCCGCGCCACACGAACTCCCGGTTGTGCTCGTGCCTATCGTCGCGAGTGATGTTGAGGTGATCCCCGCCGATGAGAAAAATTCCAA
>NZ_LZMO01000017.1:0-35221 GCF_001665715.1 Gordonia sp. 852002-10350_SCH5691597 | reverse complement strand
GCCGAACCGCCCCCCCCCCCCGCCCCCCGTCCTGTGGTGTTGGTGGGTTTGGTGGGGGTGCCCCCCCCCCGGGGTCCCCTCCCCCCCGCCTCCCCCCCCCGCCTTGTCAGCCTGCTCGGTAGATCTCGATGTCGAGTGGGTGCCCCGGCGGAGTATCGGCGACTCTTTCGACGCCGTCGAGCGACGTGCCCAGCGGCGCTTGGACGACGGCTCCCCGTGCGCGCGTGCTGATCTCGTCGCTGAGGAATGTTCGAAGCATGTCGTTGCGGGTGAGCACCGCCCCCATCCAGCTCACGCGGGCGGCATCGCCTTCGTGCCATCCGGAACGACGCAGTGCCGCTATCACCGACGTTGCCAGCTCTGCGGCTGCGTCGCGGAGAATGTCCACTGCGATGCCGTCGCCGCCGTCGGCTTCCCGGCCGACGATCCGGGCGAACCCCGCGATCGACGCGACGTGGTCAGGCGCGGCCTGCATTCGCATGTACAACTCGGGGAGCGGACCGAACTCGTCGACGGCCGCTCGTTCCAGCGAGGTAGTGCCGCTGCGCCCGTCGAACGAACGCAGCGCGGCGTCGAGTCCGGCGCGGCCGATCCAGTAGGCGCTGCCCGCGTCACCGAGAAGGTGACCCCACCCGTCGATCCGCGCCGTACCGAGCTCACCGACACCCAGTGTCACCACTCCGGTTCCGACCGCCGTGACGACTCCGTGGTCGAACCAGTTGGCGCCGAGATACGCCGACACCGAATCATGAACCAGGAACACCGAGTCGACGCCGAGATCGGCCGTGAGTGCCAGCAATCCCTCGGGGCGTGACTGATCGGGGGTCAGCCCGGACACTCCCGCGGTGAGGGTCGTCGCGCAAATCGGCATGTCGGCGAGCGCACGGCGTGCGATCTCGGCGACCTGCTCGACGACCGGTCGCGACGTGAAGATCGGACCGTCGTCGTGGTCGGTCGTCGTACCGTCGACGGCGATACGCACGCGTGCGCCGCTTTGTCCGCCATCAATGCTGACGCGACGCTTTCCCGGTCCGGTTGTCATGGCACCTCCCGGTCCGAAACTACCCGCTCACGCGGCGCGTTCGATGGGGATCGGGATGGTCTCGAGGGCAACGTCGTTGGCGCGGTGGATCGGAAGAATGGGCACGCCGAAGCGTTGTGCAGCACTCGCGAGGAGCCGGCACCAGCCGAGATCGCGTGCGGTGATTCCGTCCGAACCGGGGCGCGTGAGCAAGAACGCGAGCGACAGATGCCCGTCGTCGTCGGTCACCGTGCGGAGCTGGGTCACCAATGTGTCGATGAGATGCGCGTCGGGCACGGTCGGCAGTGTCATGCGTGGCAGTGCCCCGGGGACCAGGCGATCATGGTCGATGAATCCGATCCAGAGGCAAGGTTCGCTGAAACCGAGCGGACCCATGAGGGCGCGCCAGCGTTGGCGCAACGCCTCGGTGCTGTCGAATGGCAGCTTCGCGGTCTTGATATCGGGAATCGGCTCGCTGTCTGGGATCGGTCCGCTGTCGGGTGCGCCGAAGGGATCGTCGGAGTTGGGGGCAGAAATGTTGTCGTGGTTCATGCGTGTCATCGTGGTCTCGATCGGGCGAGACGGTCAGATCCGCTTCCACAGCTGTGTACATCGATCTTGACAGGGCGTGAAGCGATGAACCGACCACATGGAACACTGGCCGCATGGGCCTGTTGACTCCGCTGGCGATCAAGATCGGTTCCATCCCCTGGATGCCGAAGTATCTTCCACAGATTGTGAAGTGCGACAAGGCGATTGCGGCGGTGACGCGCCAGCGCTATGGCCTACTCGATATCGCGGGCCTCCCGCACATCACGGTGATTGTGCGCGGACGCCGCAGCGGCGTCGAGCGTGCCACGGCGCTGCTCGCAGCACCCACCGATACCGGCTGGTTCATTGCGGGTTCGTATTTCGGTGGACCCGATATGCCGCAGTGGGTCTACAACCTGCGTGCCACGGACACGGTCAAGGTGCGTCACGAGGGGCTGACATCGGTGGCGTCGGTGCGCGAACTCGACGGCGACGAGCGCGTCCAGGCCTGGCAGATACTGCGTGCGACCTGGCCGAACTTCGACCTCTACGAAAAGCGCACAGACAGAAGGATTCCGGTCTTCTCGCTCGTCACAGACAAACGAGAAGACCGGACCACGAATCAGTGATGGTGTGGCGTGACGTCAGGAGCCGGTGAACTTCGGGTCGCGCTTCTCGAAGACCGCAGTGATCGCCTCGGTGAGGTCGTTGCTAGGCAGGAACGCCGCGTTCCAGACGGCCACGTACCGGAGGTTGTCGGCGACTGCGGCTGAACGGGTGTGATCGAGAACGGCTTTGACGCCCTTGACGACGAGCGGAGGATTGGCGGCGATCTGCTTGGCCGTCGTTCGTGCGAGAGCGAGGGACTCCTCGGGGGTCTCTGTGACCTCGTTGATGAGCCCTATCGTGGCGGCCCTTTGCGCGTCGATGTCCTTACCGGTGAGAGCAAGCTCGCGCAGGTGACCGTCGCCGATGATCGCGGGGAGCCGGGCGAGGCTACCCATGTCGGCGACCATGCCGACTCGCACCTCGCGGACGCTGAACTTGGCATCGGCACTCGCATAGCGGATGTCGGCTGCGGTGATCAGGTCGACTCCGCCACCGATGCACCAACCGCTGACGGACGCGACGACGGGAGTACGAGAGTCGGCAACGGCGTTGATCGCACGCTGCATGTCGATGATTGTGTTATGGAAGTCGGTGCGTGGCTTGGCTTTTGCATTGTCGGCCAACGCGGGGCCGAGTGCTCCGGACATCGCGGGAAGGTCGAGTCCGTAGGAGAAATTCTTGCCCGACCCGGTGACGATGATCGCGCGAACCTCGTCGTCGGCGTCGAGCGCTTCGATGATGTCGGGAAGTTCACGCCAGAAGTCGGGTCCCATCGCATTGCCCTTGCCGGGGCCGGTGAGACGCACTTCGGCGACCTGGTCGGCCACATCGACCTCGAAGGCCTTCCATTCACGGTCACTGACGGTCTGCTCGCTCATGGGGGTCAACTTACCGGAGGCCAACCTCCCCGGTCGGGGCGCCTGCACCGGCGAACACACCGTTGCCGGTCACCAGCGGGAGGTCGAGGGTGGTGCGGATACCTGCGGGTGCGTCGTGGACGGCCGGGATCGCGTTCACGATGCGTCCCATGGCGGCCACGATGGCGGCGTGGTTGTGATCGCCCTTCGCGCTCGTCGGCATGATGTCGACGCGGTACGACGGTTCGCCGACGATCTCGACCCGATAGCATCCACCTGGTTGCGAAGGCCTCGCCCAGTCGGGTCGGAGATCGTCGCGCAGTCGCGTGACGTGTTCGATCACGACGGCTTCGCGCTCGCCGGACATGCCGATGATCTCGAAACGCACCGCTGCCCGGGTGCCCTTCTCGACGACTCCCGCTGCGATCTCGAATTCCTCTGGCGCGGGCTCGCTTTCGTGATGCTCGATGACCTTGTCGATGGTGATGCCGAGCCCGGCGGCGAGGATCCGCATCGTCGTGCCCCACGCGAGTCCGAGGATTCCGGGGAGGAAGAGCATGGGCGTCTCGTCGAGTGGTTTGCCGAAGCCCATCACGTCGAACATCACCTCGGCGCCGTCGTAGGTCGCGTAGTCGGCGATCTCCATGCATCGGATCTGCTCGATCCGCTGACAGGTTCCTGCGAAGACGAACGGGATGAGGTCGTTGGCGAATCCGGGGTCGACGCCGGTGATGAATACGCTCGCGTTGTTGTCGTGCGCGGTCTTCTCGAGCTTGGCGATCGCCTTGTCGGGCATGACGCCCCAGGGATACTGCAGTCCGCCCGGTGCCGAACCGACGACGTCGATACCCGCGGACACGATCATGAGGATGTCGTTGAACGCGTCGATCGGGCGCGTGTCACCCATGGCGCAGTAGACGACGACATCAGGTGAGCGTCCGACGATCGCGCCGAGATCGTCGACGGCGAGGACGCCCGTGGCGCTGTCACTTCCGGCCAGGATTCCCGCGTCGACGCCGACCTTGTCGGGATTGTTCACGCAGACACCGACGAGTTCGAAACGGTCGTCGTCGATGAGTTGGGTCAGTGCGAGCCTCCCCGCGTTCCCGGTGCCGACGAGGGCCACGCTGATCGACATGTGCCGAAGCCTCCTTGCTGCGGTGAACAGCTGTCAGGGGTGAACACGAGTGAACATCTGTCCGGACTCGTGTCCATATCAGTAGAACACGGAACGACGCAGATGGGTAGAACGTGTTCTCATTTGGCCTCCGACCAGGTACCGTGTGTCGCCATGGGACGTGTGGACGGCAAGGTTGCGATCATTACCGGTGGTGCCCGCGGGATGGGTGCAGAGCATGCGAGGGCACTCGTCGCCGAGGGTGGAAAGGTCGTGATCGGCGACATTCTCGACGACGAGGGCAAAGCGCTCGCCGCTGCGATCGGAGACTCCGCGCGCTACGTGCACCTCGACGTCACGTCGCCGGAGGATTGGCAGGCCGCAGTGGCAGCCGCGATCGACGACTTCGGCAAAGTCAACGTTCTGGTGAACAACGCGGGCATCGTCAACGGGTCGACGGTTCAGAAGTTCCGCCTCGACAAGTGGAAACAGATCATCGACGTCAACCTGACGGGAACGTTCCTCGGAATCCAGTCGGTGGCCGACCCGATGATCGCTGCCGGCGGCGGATCCATCATCAACGTGTCGTCCGTGGAAGGTCTGCGTGGAAGTCCGTGGGCACATGGATACGTCGCGTCGAAGTGGGGTGTGCGCGGCCTGGCGAAGTCGGCCGCTCTCGAACTTGCGCCGCACAACGTGCGGGTCAACTCGATCCACCCCGGTCTCATCAGGACTCCGATGACGGAGGGTCTGCCCGAGGACATGGTCAAGGTGCCTCTCGGCCGTGCGGCCGACTCCAGCGAGGTGTCGACCTTCGTGGTCTTCCTCGCCAGCGACGAGTCGTCGTATGCGACCGGCGCTGAATTCGTCATGGACGGCGGGCTGTCCGCCGACGTGCCGCACAAATAGCGGGGTCTGGTCAGCGGTCGCGAATCATCCGCGGGATGAGCTGCACGAACACCACCATCCCAATCAGTTCGACGGCCGTCTGGGCCACCACCGCGGTTGCCGCGAGGTCGGCTCCTTCGTCCAGCGACAGGGCAAGGGGCAAGACCACCAACGAGTTTCGTGTCGCCCCGGAGAAGGAGACGGCACGCGTCGATCCGGTGTCGAGACCGAGGAGTCGGCCCACAGCCCACCCGATCAACGGCATCAGCACCAGGAACACGACGTAGATCCACAGCGCGCCGGCCACCGTCGAGAGATCTGATCCGAGGCGCGCCACCTGCGACGCAGCCACCAGCGCCAGAACCAGCGCCATCATCGGCACCATGGCGACGTCGAGTCGACGGATCAGCGATTCGCGCGGTGCACTGTTGCGTGTCCACAACTGAACCCCCCAGGCGCACACCAGCGGAATGACGATCAGGAAGACGAACGCCGACACAAACGGCGCAGGGTCGATTGTGCCGAGGGAGGCGCCGCCCCCGAGGAGCGCGAGATAGGCCGGCAGCAAAAGGAATTGGGCGATCAGCAACAGTGGGGTCGCTGCAAGCAGTCGGTCGCTGCGGGCCCCGGCGAGTCCGCTGAACACGATCACGTAGTCGACGCACGGACAGAGCAAGACGATCAACATCCCGAGGCGAACGGGATCGGACTCCGGCATCACCAGGGTCAACAGCGCCACCACCACGGGCACGGCCACGAAGTTGACGATGAGTACCGCACTCAGAAAACGCCAGTCACGCCACACCGTCGCCAACCCGGATACGGGGACCTGCAGGAAGGTCAAGAACAACAGTGCTGCCAGCGCCGGCGTCACCAGATACTCTGCGGCACTGCCGATCTCCGGCACCGCCGCCCCGACAAGGCCACCGAGAGCGAACGCGCACAGGTACACGGCGACCTGATGGCGTTCGAGCGACGCGCCTATCGCGGAAGCCTGCATGTGGCTATTGTCCCCAACGCAGGGCGCCGCGCGGTGGGCACCCTGCGGCGAGTGGGTGTGCCTACTGCGTTCCGAAGATCCGGTCGCCTGCGTCGCCGAGGCCGGGAAGGATGTACCCGTCGTCGTTGAGTTCGCGGTCCACCGCGGCCGTGTAGACGGGGACGTCGGGGTGTGCGTCGTGGAGCGCGGCGAGTCCTTCGGGACAGGTGAGGAGGCAGACGAATCGGATCGAGCGCGGCTGATATTCCTTCAGCCGGTCGACCGCCGCGACCGCAGAGTGGCCTGTCGCCAGGAGTGGGTCGACGATGACGACGTCACGTTCGGCGAGTTCCTTGGGCATCTTGAAGTAGTACTCGACAGCGATGTGCGTCTTCGGATCTCGATACAGCCCGATGTGACCGATGCGTGCGCCCGGCACCACGCTCAACATGCCGTCCGCGATCGACGTCCCGGCGCGCAGGATCGACGCGAAGACGAGCTTCTTGCCGTCGATCACTCGTCCCGTCGTCACCTCCATCGGTGTCTCGACCTTGATCTCGTGCATCGGGATGTCGGCGAGGACGTCGTAGGCCATCAGAGTCGAGATCTCGTCGAGGAGGCGTCGGAAGTCGTTGGTAGAGGTCTCTTTCTGACGCATCAACGTCAGTTTGTGTTCGACCAGCGGGTGATCGATGACGTGAACCGTGCCGCCCATGTGTGCTCTTCTCGTTCTTCGGACGGTCAGAAGACCGTGCCGTCGCTGATGATGGTCAGGGGTGGAAGTCCTTGTCGCCGTTGCGCGGCGGCCTCACGACCCGCAGCCCATGTGCCGCCTTCGAGGATGCACGCGAGGGGAGTGGCGGCAGCGTCGAGTCCGAGTTCGGTGCAGACCAGTGGCGCCAATTCGTCGAGCAGCGCCACGGTAAGCGCGCGCCACTCGACGATGAACTCGTCGTCGACCTGCCATTCGCGTGTCGACCAGTCGGCTGGAATGGGAACGAGGACTCCGGTGTCGAGAAGCAGGCCGCCGTTGCGGTATTCGGGCAGCGCGGTCAGGTACTCCAGTCCGGTGACGGGGATTCCCTCGTCGCCGAAGGGTTCGAGCAACGAGTACGTCAGCCACTGCGACAGCTTGTGGAACGGCATCCATCCGGCGGTGACGCCGTCGCCACCGACGTCGCTGTGCCGCCAGCAGTCTCCGAGTGGCCGATCGTCGATCCGATTGGCAGAGGGCCAGATCGGCGCGAAGTAGGTGAGCAGTAGTGCGAGGATGTCAGCTGCGCGAACACCATCGGTGCCACCGATCAGTACATTCCCCAGTCCGCCGGGGCGGCCGTCCTCGCCGAAGACACCCGGCGTCGCCTCCAGCACGTCGGCGAGTTCGTGGAGCAGCCCGAGCCGGCCCTCGACGCCGACAAGCGGATTGTCGGCAGTCACCTGGAATGCCTGCGCGAGTTGGTCAGCGGTCAGTGCTCGCAGACCTGCTGCGTCGACGCGCAGTGCATCCTCGTCGGTGCTGGAGAACAGACCATCGGTGAACGCGTGGAAACTGGCGACGCCGAGTCCCTCTGAGCGGGTGAGGCGGATGTCGGTGCCAGGCTCGTCGAAGTGCCACCGCGGACCTGCGCCCGCGTCGAGCAACACACTCACGACGGCGAGGTCGATACGCGTGCTGATCCGTTCAGCCACAGTTGACGCACTCATCCGCTGCGCCAGCCCGGCGACCCTGTGGACTCCCGCGGCCTCGAAGTGGCGCCATCGGCTGTGGAACGGGACGTCGAGGTCGGGGTAGCGTGCCCGTGTGACGTCCGCAACCAGGCTGACCGTCGTTCCGATGGCATCGTCGTCGACGGTGAACCAGTGCGATTGGCCCTCGCGTGCGCGGGTGAGAAGTGTTGTCGCCCGGTCGCGGATGGTGTCGGTGCTGTGCAGGGTCGCGAGGGGATCGACGACCGTGTCCGTCGCCCTCATGTGGTCAGACCCCGCCCTTTCGCCTTACGCAGTTCGTCGGCATCCGGGATCACGCCGCTCGTGAAGTAACCTGCTGCTGTCTTCGCGTCGATCTCCACGCGTGCGTCGTCGGGAATCAGGTAGTCGGGCAGGTCGACGCGTTCTCCGACGGTGATCCCGGATCCGGTGATCGCGTCGTACTTCATATTGCTCATCGAGACCAGTCTGTCGATCTTGGAGATTCCGAACCAGTGCAAGACGTCGGGCATCAGCTCCTGGAAGCGCATGTCCTGCACTCCCGCAACGCATTCCGTGCGTGCGAAGTACTGGTCGGCGGTGTCGCCGCCCACCTGTCGTTTGCGTGCGTTGTAGACGAGGAACTTCGTCACCTCGCCCAATGCGCGACCCTCCTTGCGCGAGTACGCGACCAGGCCGACGCCGCCGCGTTGTGCTCCGAGGATGCACTCCTCGATCGCGTGCGTGAGGTAGGGGCGGCAGGTGCAGATGTCGGAGCCGAACACATCCGACCCGTTGCATTCGTCGTGAACGCGGGCCGTGAGCTCGACGGTCGGATCGGCGAGGTCGCGCGGGTTGCCGAAGATGTACACGGTCTGCCCGCCGATGGGCGGTAGGAAGACGTCGAGGTCGGACCGTGTGACCAACTCGGGGTACATGCCACCGGTCTCTTCGAACAGAACGCGACGCAATTCCGTTTCGCTACAACCGAATCGCTTGGCGACCCCGGGCAGGTACCACACCGGTTCGACGGCGGCTTTGGTCACAAGTGCGGCGCCGTTGGGCAGCAAGGTCTCGTTGTCGGGTACCAAGCGCCCCTTGGCGATCGCCTCGGCGATCTCGGGGAGGATGACGTGAGCCTTCGTGATGGCGATGGTGGGGCGGACGTCGAACCCGGCGGCGAGGTGATCGGGAAACGAGTCAGCGATCGTCGCGCCCCAGGGGTCGATGCTGACGATGGCCTCGGGGTCGCTCCACTGTGGGTAGGGGCCGACCACGTCTGTGGGCGAGGTATTGGTGAGGTCGGCGCGGTGTTCGCGTGAGAGCGCCCCGCTTGCCACTGCCAATGCCCGGTACACGCTGTACGAGCCCGAATGAGTGCCGACGACGTTGCGGTGTCCGCGCGTCGTGGTGGTCGCGATGACGGGGCCCCGCTCTGCCGCGGTCGACGCTCCCCAGGTGATCGGCGGAGCGTCGACTCCACCGCTGTGCGACGTCAATCTGATGTGACCGGGCAGACGCTGCCCGGATGTCGGTCTGGCCTGTGCGCCGGAGTCGGTTGACACGGTGCGCTCCTTCCGCGGGTGGCCCCGGCGTCGCGGTCGGAGCCACCGTGAGGTCGCGTCGGCGCGTCGGGAAACCGCCAGCATAGCCACAACCAGAGGCTCTCGCCGGGCGAGTGATGGCCCGTTGGTTGGCTAATCACGTTGACGACGACACGAGGTCGACGGCAGACTCGACTACGTGTCTGCACCATCTGTCCGCCTCGTGCGGTGTGAGGGGGTTGTCGGCGTGCATGCCGACAACAGATAGCCGTCCGCTCTGAGTGCGCGCTCGCCGTGACCGGTGAGTGCGCGATCGTTCATACGCCGATCCGGCTGTCCTCATCGCTTCGTGCCGTCTCCAGGGGTTCCAGACTCCAAGGTTCTCAGGTTTCCAAGGGCGGCACGCCACTCACGGAACAGGTGAATTCACCATGCGACAACTCTCCGAAAAACAACTGCGCGCGTCCCTCGTCAATGCCTCGGTACGGGAACGCAAAGAACTCCATCTGCCCACCGAGTTCGACACGCTCGACTGGGATCAGCTCGAATACCTCGGTTGGCGCGACCCCAAGACGCCGACCATCGGGTACCTGGTCGTCGATCTCGCCAACGCTTCCGACGTCCCTGATGCGTCCGATGTGTCTGACTCCGAAACCGCGGACGGTCTCGTCGGCCTGCGCCTGCGGGCGGGCGTCGTGCCGCCACGCACGCGCGTGTTGTGCGCACTGTGTGAAGACGTCTCGATCCCGAACGAGGTCCTGCTATACACGGCGCGGCGCGTGGGCAAGGCCGGTCGTCGCGGCGACACGATCGGCACATTGATCTGCTCGCACTTCGAGTGTTCACGCAACGTCCACCGGTTGCCGTCCTCGGCGATGGCAGGTCAAGATCGGGAAGCGTTGCGGCTCAACAGGATCGACAATCTACGCGACCGAGTTCGACGCTTCGTCGTACGTGCCGGAGCCGACGAGATCGCCTGACGCACGAGCCCGCCGACAACGAGCGCGGGGCCGGGATCGGAGAAGGTTTCTCTGATCCCGGCCCCGCGCCGTAGGTTGTCGAAGTATCGCTGCCGGTGTTACGACTCCGAGCTCGTGCCGACCTGCTCGGTGCCGACCTGCTCGGGATCGGCGGCTTCATGGCGGCGATGCGACCATGTTGCGTTGCCCTCGATCGCGGCGATGATCCGCGGGCGCAGTTCGGCGGCGTCGATCACCGCGTCCACTGAACCCACCTCGACGGCGCGTCGAATGCTGTGCACGGCGTCGAACTCTGCGGCGACAGCATTGATCGTCTCGGCCCGCACCGACTGACGTACGTCGGCCAGTTCTGCGCTCAGCGCCGACCGGTCCGAGCCAGACGCCTGCGCCAACCGCGCCTCGATGTCGCGGACACGCGGGTCGGTGGCGACTCGCTTGTTGACATCGCCCGCGAACACCACGGCCGCGGCGGGGGCCCCGCCGAGCACAGAGGCGAACGAGCCGTCGATCGCCAATACGGTCATGTTCGGGTTGAGCGCCTTGGAGAACACCACGAACGCTCCACCGTGATACCGCGAGATGACGCAGAAGACGATCGGGCCGCGGAAGTTGACGATCGCGCGTCCGATCTCAGCGCCGTACTCGAGCTGCAGTTTGCGCATCGACTCCGGCGAACCGTCGAATCCGGACAGGTTGGCGAGCACCACGAGCGGGCGGTTGCCGCTCGCCGAATTGATTGCTCGCGCAGCCTTTTTCGACGACTGCGGAAACAGTGTTCCGGCAGTGTAGGTGTCGGGTCCGTCGGTGGGGGTGTAGCCACGGCGCGACACCTCGCGCGATTCGATCCCGAGTAGGCACACCGGTATTCCGCCGAGATGGACGTCGGAGACGACGGCGGTTTCGGCGTCGGCCATTCCGGCCCAACGTTCGAGAACCTGATGATCCTGGTCGGCGACCGCGCGGATGACCGTCCGGATGTCGAACGGCTTCTTACGGTCGGGATTCATCTCCTTGGAGAAGATCTGTCCAACGGTGGTGAAGTCACTGCCTGCGAGGACGTGCGGGTAGTCGGAGATGTCGCGGTCGACCGGGTCGCTGGTGATGAGGCGACGCGGTGTCTGCTCACCGGGCATCACGTACGTGTGGTCGTAATGCGCCATCAGCACGTCGCGGGCAGCACCGAGATTCGGTGCCCAGTACTGCGCCTGACCGTTGGGGCCCATCACCCGGTCGTAGCCGCCGATGCCGAAGTTGTCTTCCGCGGACACACCACCGGAGAAGTCGAGCGACTGCTTGCCGGTCAGCACCATGGCCGACTCCGGGGTCATCACGAGGATGCCCTTCGTGTGCATCAGCATGGTTGCCTCGGCGTTCCAGTACGGCTGGGCTCCGACGTTGATGCCCGCGACGACGATGTTGATCTCGCCGCCTTCCTGCGTGAACTCGACGACTCGCTTCAGTGCACGTGCCACCCAATCCATGTTCTCGGTACCCGAATCCATCGAGATGCGCGCTCCGGATGAGAGGGCGTACCACTCGAGGGGGACCTTCATCTCCTCGGCGAGATCGAGCGCCGCGATCACCCGCGCACACTCGGGTTCCGACAATGCGCCAAGCGATTTCGTCGGATCACCAAGCAAGACGACGCGTGAGATGCCCTGCGGATACTTCTCGGTCGGCGTCGTCACGACGCCCGCGACGATCGCCGCGGTGTTCTGCCCCTTGGGGCGCGCTACCGGTACGAGTCGCTGCTCGGCGTCGAGGTCGTACTCGCGGAAGTCGCCGAGCAGGCCGGTCAACTCGTACGGGTAGACCGTGTTGCGTCGAGCGGCGCTGAGAACCTTCTGGCGGTATTCGTCGACGGGCTCTATCGGGTCGGTGGTCGGTTCGCCCACCGAGACGTCGAATCCGCCGGTTGCGTTGACGGAGAAGCGAATCGAGACCTTGCGCAGTTCACCGGTCTCACGGTCGCGGCGTCGGGCGATGAGTTGGACCTCTTCGAGTCCGACGTCGGCCGTCGTGCCACGGATGTGATCGGCGATGGTGGCCAGATCATCCGCAGAAGCGTCGATCGGCGGCCACACGTACATGACGATGCGGTTGGTGTTGACCGCTCGCTTCTGACCGCGTTTGGCGCGACGAATGGAGTCGGCGCAGGAGGCAAGCACGGTCTCGGCCGTGGGTAGCGACAGCAGCCGACCGTCGTTCTCGCGGAGCGAACTCAGGTCGCGTACCTGCGCGAAAGCGACCAGCCTGTCGTCGGCCGGGTTTTCTTTCGCGACGGCGCGGAACAGGTAGATCTCCTCGTCGTCTGCCGAAGGCAGCCGCGTGAGGTCGAACTTTCGGAGCCGTTCCATGCGCATCCGCTGCGCGATGTAGGGGTGCAGCCCACGGATCAGTCGTTCCTCGACCATTCCGGTGGCCGACGGTCGGAACGTGAAGTGGTGATGCATCACGGCGGTGCCACGTCCGGCGACGGTGAACGTGACGCGCTGCACCTGGCCGGGCATCGGCGATGCCGCGACGATCTCGTGCAGTGCCGACGCCATCGTGTCGAAGTCGTCGGGCTGGTCTTCCCAACTGACATAAATGTCGGCGGCGATGGCCGCGCTGTTGCGTGCGAGCTCGATGAGTCCGCTTGCCGCAGAGGCCAGTTCGTTGAATGGCACCGCTGCCGACACCACGCTGGCGCCGTCGCGTGCAGCCACGACGAACGTTGTGCCCTGCGCTGTCTGCGTCGAGACGATGTCGACGCCCTTGTTGCCGTAGTAACGGCGGGTGAGCACCTCGAGCATGACGGCGTTGTCGGTGCCATCGCGCTGAATACGTTGTCCCAGAAGGCGAACCAGAGGTTCAGTGCTTCGCACCATGTCGGCGATGCGCTCACTGCGGTCGGCGGCATCGGGATTCTCGTCGAGGTACTTGAGGTGCTTGCGCACGTTCGTGTAGACGCGTGCACGGTCGCGCAGGAGCATTGCCTGGCCGTACCAGGCGTAGATCACACCGCGCGCGAGATCGGCGATCGCGGGGAAGCGCACCTGTGTCGCGGCGACGATCCGATCCAGCGCAAAGCCGATGTCCTCGCGCAACTCGTCGCGCGGCGTCGGCTCATTGAGCCACTCCCGCAACAGTGTGGTGATGACGGTGACCGATGCACCAGGATTCTGCAGCGTCAGGAAGATGCGGAAGACCGCTGCCTCGAGCTCCGGTGAGCGGTCGAGTTCGGTGACACCGTAGTGGCGCAACGCCAACCGCAGCTGGTCGTGGAACGCCTCGGGGAGACCGTCACGCTCCACGTCGAGGCTCTGCAGATAGGTGTGGAAGTTCTCGCGCGAGCTGTGCACGTGCTCGAACCCCGGATTCAAGCCCAACGGCGGACGCTTCTGACTCAGTTCGGCGAGATCGGCGAATACCGTGAGCAGCTCGAGTTCGTCGCCGATGGGGCGTCGACCCGACGCACGGACTTCGCGCCGCACGGTGAGGTAGTCGTCGAGGAGTCGCGATCGGTCGTGCGGATCGACGTCGTATCCGAGGAGCTGACTGCGCAGATCCTCCTGTGTGCGGGTGGTCCGGACATCCGGGTCGACGTTGTCCGGAGCCGCGGGCAGTTCGAGTTCGACGCTCTCGACGGGCGCCTGGGCTGCCTCGTCGTCGTCCTCGGCGTCGGCGATCGGTTCGAGACGCATCAGTGTCGCACCGGTCTCGACCTGGGAGCCGACCGACACCGAGCACTCCTTGAGGCGGGAGCGCACGGGTGCGCGCAGCACGGTCTCCATCTTCATGCTCTCGAGAACCAGCACGGGTGCGCCGGCCTCGACCTCGTCGCCGACGGCCAACGGAGTGGCCACGACGAGTGCGGGTGCGGGAGAGCGGACAACGCCGCCCTCGTCGCGGCTGACGCGGTGTGCGACGCCGTCGACGTCGATGAGGTGGGTTGGTCCGTGCGTGTCGGTGACGAGGCGATAGCGGACCCCGTTGAGCACCATCTGCGCTGCGTGCTCGTCGAAGCGCTCGATGTCGACGTCCGCGGTGTAGGTGTCGGTTCCCGATTCGATGGACACGCGGAAGCGGCTCGCGCCGATCCGGGCGACGCGAACCCGGTAGGCAGCACCGCGCAGTTTCAGGTCGAGCGGGCGACCGCTCTCGTGCTGCACCTGCGGGCGTCCGCCCGACGCCGTCGACAGCAGGCGCTGACGCTCGACGGCTTCTTCTTCCTCGTAGCTGTCGATCGCGGCGGCGATCAGCGCAATCGCAGAGTGGCGGTTGACGATGAGTCCGTTCTCGGCTCGGACGCGGTCGATCCACCCGGTGTCGGCGCTTCCGTCGATCACGGCGGGCTGTCCGAGGAGTTCGAGGACGAAGCTCTTGTTGGTGGCACCACCCTCGATGACGACCCGAGTCTCGCTCATGGCGCGACGCAGACGGCCGAGGGCCTCGTTGCGGTTGGCGCCATAGGCGATGATCTTGGCGATCATCGAGTCGAAATCAGCGGGGATCGTGTCGCCCTCACTGACTCCGGTGTCGACGCGGATGCCGGGACCGGCGGGGAGTTCGAGTCGTGAGATGCGGCCGGGGGCCGGGGCGAAGTCGCGGTCAGGATCCTCGGCATTGAGGCGCGCCTCGATCGCGTGGCCGCGCTCGGCCGGGGGCTCGCCTTCGAGGCGGCCGCCCGACGCGACGTGTAGCTGCGCACGAACCAGGTCGATTCCCGTCGTGCATTCGGTGATCGGGTGTTCGACCTGCAAGCGGGTATTGACTTCGAGGAACGCGAAGAGGTGTTCGCCGGGGTGGTAGAGGAACTCGACGGTTGCGGCGCCTCGGTACCCGACTGCGACTGCGAGACGCTCTGCGGATGTCTTGAGGTCTGTGACCTGCTCGGGTGCGAGAACCGGCGATGCCGACTCCTCGATGATCTTCTGATTTCGACGCTGCACCGAGCAGTCGCGGACGCCGAGCGCCCATGCGGTGCCCTGGCCGTCGGCGATGACCTGAACCTCGACGTGGCGGGCGCCGGTGACGAGTCGTTCGAGGAAGACGACGCCGCTGCCGAAGGCGCGGGCGGCTTCATCGCGGGTGCGGTCGAAGGCGTCGCGGAGTTCGTCGTCGCTGGTGATGACGCGGATACCGCGACCTCCACCGCCTGCGGTTGCCTTCAGCATCAGCGGATAGCCGATCGACGCCGCGGCTTCGAGCGCGTCGTCGATGGTGTCGACGGACCCACGGCTCCACGGCGCGACCGGAACACCGACCTCTTCGGCGATCAGCTTGGCGCCGATCTTGTCGCCGAGTTTGCGCATCGCCTCGGCGGACGGGCCGATGAAGGTGACGCCGATGCGGTCGCATAGTTCGGCGAAGAGCGGATCTTCTGCGACGAATCCCCAGCCGACCCATGCGGCGTCGGCTCCGGTCTCGAGCAATGCGTGCTCGAGCACCTTGAGATTCAGGTAGGGGCGGTCGGCTGCCGCTCCCAGGTTGTACGCGATGTCGGCTTCGCGGACGAATGTGGCGTTGCGGTCGACGTCGGTGTGCAGGGCTACGACTTCGATGGGCTGACCGGTCTCGGCAGACAATCCGCGGACGGCGTGGATGAGCCGCATCGCGGCCTCACCTCGGTTCACGATGGCAATGCGCGTGAACATCACCGACTCCCTTCTCTTCTGGAACTGCTGTCGGCAGCGCCCCCGCTCGCCGTGCGAAGCACGAAACTCCGCTGGGTGCGAAGCACGAAACTCCGCTGGGTGCGAAGCACGAAACTCCGCTGGGTGCGAAGCACGAAACTCCGCGGTTGAGGGCCGCGTGTGAGTCACGCCCATGCGGACGCACGCGTGACTGTAAAACTTGCGGCCCCGGACGATTGTGTCGAATCGTTGCGCTACGCGCGAGTACGGGGGAGTTACTCGACGTGTCGGGCAATGGCGTAAGACTACGTGGTCTGCCACACACACCGATGCACCCCGCGGATTATGTCCGCGGGGTGCATCGGTGGTGATGAGTCGACTCAGTGCAGGTCGTAGCGGTCGAGTTCCATGACCTTGGCCCACGCGGCGACGAAGTCGTCGACGAACTTCTGCTTCGAGTCGTCCTCGGCGTAGACCTCGGCGAGTGCACGCAGATCGGAGTTCGAGCCGAAGGCGAGATCGACCCTAGAACCCGTCCACTTCTGCTCGCCCGACTCCCGGTCGACGGCGACATAGGTGCCGTCGTCGGCGGGGGACGGCGACCATTCGACGTCCATGTCGGTGATGTTGACAAAGAAGTCATTCGTCAGCGTGCCCGGCTTGGTCGTCAGCACGCCGAGCGACGAGCCCTTGTAGTTCGCGCCGAGTACGCGCAGACCACCGACCAGCCCGGTCATCTCCGGCGCCGACAGCGTCAACAGGTTGGCCTTGTCGACAAGGTTGTACTCCGCGGGAAGCTCGTTGCCCTTGCCCTCGTAGTTGCGGAACCCGTCGTACTTCGGTTCGAGATAGGCGAACGACTCCTGGTCGGTCTGTTCCTGGGTTGCGTCGGTACGACCCGGGGTGAACGGGACGGTCACCGAGAAGCCCGCGTCCTCGGCGGCCTTCTCGATTGCGGCAGCTCCGCCGAGAACAACCAGATCCGCGAACGACACCTTGGTGCCGGGCTCGGCGTTAAACTGCTCGGCGACCAGCTCCAGTTTGCTGATGACCTGAGCGAGCTCGTCGGGCTCACTGGACTCCCAACCCAGCTGCGGCTGCAAGCGCAGCCGTCCGCCGTTCGCGCCGCCGCGGTAGTCGCTACCGCGGAACGTCGACGCCGCCTTCCATGCCGTGGACACGAGCTGCGGCACGGTGAGGCCGGTCTCGAGGATCGCGGATTTCAGGCTGTCGGCGTCGGCATCGGAGAGCAGCGGACCCTCGGCGGCGGGGACGTTGTCCTGCCAGATGTAGGTTTCCGACGGCACGAGCGGACCGCGGTAGCGGATGGCAGGCCCCATGTCGCGATGGAGGAGCTTGAACCACGCCTTCGCGAACTCGTCGGCGAGTTCTTCGGGATGGTCGAGCCAACGGCGGGTGATTTCCCCGTAGATCGGGTCGAAACGCATCGTCAGGTCGGTGGTGAGCATCGACGGGTGGGTCTTCCCGTTGCCCTGGGCCATTGGCACCGAATTGGCCCAGCCGCCGTCCTTCGGCCGCCACTGATTGGCGCCCGCGGGACTCTTGAAGAGTTCCCACTCATTGCCGTACAGGATCTCGAGGAAGCTGTTGTCCCACTTGGTCGGTGTGTGAGTCCACGTCACTTCGAGGCCACTGGTGACCGTGTCGTTGCCAACGCCGGTGCCCTGGGGATTCTTCCAACCAAGACCCATCTGTTCGAGCGGTGAGGCCTCGGGCTCGGGGCCGAGAAGCTCGGCGTCGCCGTTGCCGTGCGTCTTGCCGAAGGTGTGACCGCCGACGATCAGCGCTGCGGTCTCCACGTCGTTCATGGCCATCCGGCCGAACGTCTCGCGAATATCGGCTGCGGCCGCGAGGTAGTCCGGGACACCTTCCGGGCCTTCGGGATTCACGTAGATGAGACCCATGGTGGTTGCACCCAGTGGCTCCTCGAGCTCGCGCTTACCGTCCTGGTAGCGCAGGTTGGTGCCCAGCCACACCGACTCGGCACCCCAGTAGACCTCGTCGGCCTCCCACTCGTCAGGACGCCCGAAGGCGAAGCCCTTGGTCGGCAGGCCCATGTCCTCGAGCGCGACGTTTCCCGCGAGGACCAGGAGATCGGCCCACGACAGAGCCTTGCCGTACTTCTTCTTCACGGGCCACAGCAGTCGTCGTGCCTTGTCCAGGCTCACGTTGTCGGGCCAGCTGTTCAGCGGGGCGAAACGCTGCATTCCGGTTCCGGCTCCGCCGCGGCCGTCCTCGACGCGGTAGGTGCCCGCTGCGTGCCAAGACATCCGGATGAAGAAGGGGCCGTAGTGACCGAAGTCGGCGGGCCACCACGACTTCGAGTCCTTCATGACGTCTTTGAGGTCACCGACGAGTGCGTCGACATCGAGGTCGGCGAGCGCGGCGTCGTAGTCGAAGTCGGGTTCGCGGGGACGAATGACCTGCGGATTGTGGGCGAGCACACGCAGATTCAGCTTGTCCGGCCACCATTGCTGATTGCCGCCGCCTTCGACCGGTGGGCGGATGTGCATCGGACAACCTGATTCGGCAGGCTCTGTCTGAGCCTCACCGATGGGGGGAGCTTCGGGGGCTGACTTCTCTTCAGACACTGTCTTCCTTCCGGTAAGTGGTGATTCGGGCTGTGATCACGAATGTGACCCCGGTATGGACGTTGGGTTGCAGTCGGGGCATATGCCCCAATAGATGACCTCGGCCTCGTCGAGCACAAAGCCGTTGTCGTCGGATGCCGTGAGGCACGGCGTTGTTCCCGCAGCGCAATCGACATCGCCGATCGCGCCACATGAACGGCACACGGTGTGGTGATGGTTGTCGCCGACCCGCGCCTCGTAGCGGGCGACGAGACCGGACGGCTGGATGCGTCGGACGAGTCCGGCGTCGGTCAGCGCACCGAGTACGTCGTACACCGCCTGCCGTGAGACGTCGGGCAACATCGTGCGTGTGGCGAGAAAAATGGTCTCCGTGTCGGCGTGCGCGTGGGTGTTCACGGCCTGCAGCACCGCGACCCGCGGACGGGTCACTCGAAGTTCGGCTGCACGCAGTTGGTCTGCGTACTCCGGCGTGGGGGACACCTCGACAGTATGCAACGCATTCTGGAATGATTCAGGATTTCTCTCAAACTGAGACGGCGTGATCGGCGCGTCTCCGCTGTGGCACGCTGGTCTGGTGATGTGGACACCGGAGCGCGTACGCGCTGAGTCGATACGGTGGACATCGTCCTGGCATCCGGTCGGCTCGCGTCATCTCGAGATCGACGGTTACGAGTTCTATGTGATCGACGGAATCGCCACCCTCCTGAACTATCACGGGGCACAACGCGATCCGATCGTTGTGCTCGATGAGGCTGCTGCCCACGCGAGCCGACTCGACGCTCGACGAGTGCGCTTCACACGCGCGCCGGGACTGTTCGGGGGTATCGACGATGCCGAACTCGAGCGACGCGATGCCACTACGATCGCCGTCCGCGACATCGTCGCGCTCAAGACGGCGGTCGAGATCGTCGACCGGATACCGATGCCCGACGACGTGGTTGCGCGCCGCGTCGACGATGATGCCGGAATCGCCGAGTTCGCCCGAATCTCCCTCGACGCCTGGGGTTTTCCGCCACCCATCCTCGACGACGCTGCCACGCGGAACGACACGCCGCCCGGCCTTTTCGTGGCTGGCGTCTCATCGCGCGACGGTCTCGACGCGGCCGGCGCCGGTGGCTACACGATCGAGGGTGAGGTCGCTCGCATGTGGGGTGGTGCCGTCCTGCCCGCTCATCGGGGTCGCGGCATCTACCGCGCGTTGATCGTCGCTCGACTACACGACGCGCGACGTCGGGGAGCCTCGCTCGGGCTCGTGCACGCCGAGACCGCCACATCGTCGCCGCTGTTGCAGCGCATGGGCTTTCGAAAGTTCGGCGAGCGAGCGATCATCGAGTTCGGCATCTGAGGGTTCGCGCGTGGACCTCGACGACGCTCTCGACGAGTTGTATGGTTGCGCACCAAGTGAATTCGTCTCACGTAGGCGCGAACTGACACGTTCGGCACGCGCGGCCGATGCTCCCGGGCTCGCCCTCGACATCGCGCGTGCGCGCAAGCCGACGCAGGTCGCCTGGTTGCTCAACCAGTGGATTCGACGTTCGCCGACGGATCTCGACCCCCTGCTCAGCGTTGCCGACGAACTCCGCGAGGCGCAGCGTCGCTCGTCGGCCGAACTCCTGCGGAAGCTGTCAACACGACGACGCGATGTGGTGCAGACTGCGCTCGAGCACCTACGGTCGTTCGCCACCGAGATCGGCGCGGGTATGAGCACGACGGTCGAACGAGAGGCTGTTCAGACACTGCGTGCGGCGATCGGCGACGAACAGGTGGCCGACTTGCTGCGTCGCGGTCGGCTGGTCACCGCGATGGAGTACAGCGGCTTCGGCCCGGCCGGGCTGGTGGCGCTCGCCGATTCGCCGGGACCCGCCGACGAGGCGACCGCAGAGATGCCCGAACCCTCGTCCACCGCTGAAGAGGGTTCGACGGCCGACCGCGCGGCGGAGATAGACGCCGCCAGAGCACTTCTCGATCGACACACCGCCGACGTCGACTCGGCGACCGTCGAACTCGATAGCGCTCAGCGCAGCGTCGACGATGCCGAGCGCGCCGCTACCGATCTCGCGGGCCGAGTCGCGCGGATGCGCGCGGAACTGGATCGTGCCGAACAGGAGCAGCGCTTCGCCCAGCGAGCGGCGGAGACAGCGCGGTCACAGCGGGACGAAGCCGCGACCGCTCTGGAGTCGGCATCCGACGCGCGATCGCGCGCACAGCAGCGTCTCGACGATCTGTCGGACGACGCCGATCGGAACTGAGAAGTACCGCTCAGCGTCGGTTTTCGCGGAATCGGCAGAAAATCTGTTGTGCGTCGTGGACCGACCGCTTAGAGTCGCTACTCGCACTGCTTGACGACGACAACCCAAGTGGTGCAGTACGTTTGACAACTACATCGACATACGAATGCGGCATGGCGCATAAGCCGGAGTGATCCGGTGAAAGGCGGGTGACATCCGTCGCCGGGAGAAGTTCCGGTACCCCATGCACTCCGAGCCGGAACCTTCACCCCAGGGTGGAGGCAACGTCGAAGCGATCTGATGGTGAGAGCCGGGAGAGCCGATCGGTGACCCGACACCTGCCAGGTGTGGTCAGTGGTGACGAATGTTGCGGTGAGGGAGGGAATTTGAGTCCGAGATGGTTCAGTCGAGGGCGTGTTCCATGACTGTGGAGGCGGGGCGTGGCGGCTTCGCCGAGGCAGGAGAGATCGAGTAGGACCGACATCCGAAAGGTCGAGGGTGTGCGGCATTCTGGGTTCAAAAGGCCCGGAACCGCGCGGAAGAGCACATCCTCAGTCGACGCGACACTAGCTCAATTGGCAGAGCGGTCATTTGCAGAATGGCAGGTTGCTGGTTCAAGTCCAGCGTGGCTCCCACCACACAAGCGAAAGCCTCTTCCCGACGACATCGCGACAGTGTCCTAATCCCTGACGCCGCAAGGCGAATCAGGGCGCCTTCGAGCCCGCAAGGCCCGAGTGACGTTCACGCGCCAGTAACGGTAGCGGAGAGACCGGCCAGTCTTTCTTCGACGTGACAGCGGTGGAGAAGCGGTCGTCGTAACGTATGGTGCCACGTCACGGCACTGGACATGGTGACTACCGTCGAGAGGCGGTGGACACGCCGCAAACCCGGCAGGGAATACAGCGCGCAAAAGGTCACCGGCAGTGGGGAAGTAGTCTCATTCCCCGCACACACAACTTTGTTCACGGAAGGTCGAGGAGTTCCTCGTAGAAGCCACCGAATTGACGGTCGGGCTCGACGAGGTGCACCTCGAGAATCCAATGGCACACGCGCCCAGACGGATCCAGGCGACGCATGGGACCTGATGAACCTGGCGCGACGTAACTCTCGATTTCGTCGCCGGAGATCTTCTCGTGCGGGAACTCGCCGACGAGGTGTCCGGCGATCTCGCCACCGAAATGCCATCCGGCTTCCTCGCTGAGTTCGACTACGTGGTCGAACAATTCGGCCCCGGTGATCTCGGGATGCGCACGAAAGTAGGCGCGGCCGGCTTCCCAGACTCGGGGCAGGTCGTCGGCGAGACGTCGCTTGAGTGCGTCGTCGCCCAGGACGAACGTGCGGCCGAAGTCGGCTTCCCATTCTTCGAAGATCGGCCCGAAGTCGAGGAACAGTATGTCGTCGTCGGCGATGATCCGGTCCGGTGGGTTGGCGCGGAAGGTCTCCAGCGTGTTCTCTCCGGCGCGGACGATTCGTTTGTGCCAGTGACGCGTGACGCCGAACATCTCGGCGGCGAGGTCACGGATCTCGTCGGAGAGTGCGCGTTCGCCGATTCCCGCGCGGATCATGCCGCGCCGCTCCACCTCGACGAAGAGTCGTTCAGCCTTGGTCTGCGCGTCGAGGAGGCTCTCGACGCGTGCTCGATCGTCGATCTCAGGCGATGACATCGTGAGTCCTCCAGTGGACGCTGGTACTGCTTGCAATTGTGAAGCCTTCGAGTGCTCTTGCCTCGAACATCGTCACACAATCGCGAGCATGACGCCGACGGCGACGAAGAGAACGCCGAAAACACGGTTGAGACGACGTTGGCCCTGCTCGGTCCGCGTGACGCGCGCGAATCCCCGTGCTATCAGGGCAAAGAAGAACCACATCACGATCACGTCGACGACCACCATCGTCACTCCGATGACCAAGTACTGGATCAGCTGGGGATCGTTTGGGCGAACGAATCCCGGTATGAACGCGAGCAGAAACACGATCGCCTTCGGGTTCAGTAGGTTGACCCAGAGTCCTCGTACGAACATCGACGCGGCCGATTCGTTGTACACGGCCGCGTTTGCCTCGTCGGACATGTCGGGCCGTCGGAAGAACTGTCGGATTCCGAGGTAGATGAGGTACGCCGCGCCGGTGTAGCGGATGACCTGGAACGCGGTGTGCGATCGGGAGATGATCACGCCGAGGCCTGCGGCGACGATGAGGAGTTGGATGAGCAGCGCGACCTGTTGACCGAGCACACCCCAGACTGCGCGTCGGAATCCGACATTCATGGCGTTGCTCATCGTGTTGATCGCGCCGGCGCCCGGGGTGAAGCTGATCAGTACGCACGCAGTCAGCAGCGCCGCCCAGGTCGAGAAAGTCACGGGCAGAGGGTAGTGGTGAGTCGACGATGCACGGGAATGCCCCCGGCTCGGTGACGGTTGCCACAACCATGACTGACGAGCAGTACGACCCCCGTGACCTGATCGCCGACACGTCGATCGCCATCCTCGCCACCATCAAGGCGAACGGACTTCCTCAACTCTCACCGGTCACCTCGGTGTACGACCGTGAGTCCGACACGATTTACGTATCCATGACCGACGGACGTGCGAAGACCGCCAACCTCCGCCGGGATCCACGCGCCGCCATTGAATACACCAGCGCCGACGGCTTCACCTGGGCCACGGCAGAGGGAACCGCCGAACTGATCGGCCCGTCGAGCGATCCTGACGGTCCCGAGATCGATGCATTGGTCGACTACTACCGCCTGGGCGCGGGCGAGCATCCGGATTGGGCCGAATACCGCGAAGTGATGGTCAGCGATAGGCGCGTGCTGCTCAAGCTGACCGTTACGCGGGTGTACGGCGCCAAACTTCGCTGAGCGGTGGCCGGTCGGGTGTGGGCGTCATCTGTGCGCACGAATGCCGGCAGCGACGAGCGAGGCGCATCCGTCGAATTGATGTCCACCTACTTCGTGGAGGCGAACGTCTGCTGATGGCAGGAGCCGCTGGTTGAGCGCCACGTGGCTGACGGGCACGACGTCGTCGTCCTCGCAGTGATGCAGCGAGAGGGCCGTCGTCGGTTCCGGGCCGATGAAGTCGTAGTCGGCGACTGCCCAGCCCTGATCGCCCCAGTTCGGCATCGCCAGTAGAAACGCGCGCGGCGGAGGCGTCGCCATTGCGCTCAACAGTGCGAGCAACATCGACGCACCGAACGAATGGGCCACAAGCACGTCGGAGTCAGTCAGCTCGTCGACATACGGGCGGATCGCCGACGTCCATGCCGAGACCGACATGTCCTCGTCGGGCAACTCCGGCATCGAAACATGCGCATCGAGTTCGCTTCCCAGCGCAGCGGCCAGCGGCTGATCGTCGTGAAATCCGCCCGCTCCGTGCAGGAACAGCATCTCAGTGGCCATCTTGTGTCCCTCTGTGTCGACGCCGGGTTCTCGAAGATTGTGACTCAGCGCCGCATCGGAACTCATCGGTGCTGGGTGCGTCGGCCGTGAATTGGTTGGCAACCACGTGTTAACGGCGGCGACGGGGGCCTGCTGGTGCAGGCCCCCGTCGTCCGACAGCGAAATCAGGTGAGACGTTACGCGACCACGGGTTCGAGGTCAGTTGCGTCGGACGTCGTGGCCGAGGTGCGCAATGCCTGGGCGATCAGGGCGCCCACCACGATGAACCCGATCATGACGATCAGTGAGGCGTGGTAGGCGCGCTCGAGCCCTGACGATTCTCCGACCGACGTATACACGGTCCCGACGACCGCGGCGCCGAACGACACCGCGAGTGCCTGGGCGGTGTTGAAGACGCCCGACGCCGCACCTGCGAGGCGCACCGGAACGTCGTTGAGTACCAGCAGCCCAGCCGAGCCGACGATCCCGCCGAAGCCAAGCCCCGCGACGGTCAGAGCTGCGGCAAACCACAATGCGGGATGCGCCGATTGTTCGGCGAAGGCCATCAGCAGCATGCCGACGATGAACACCGCACCTCCGACCTGCAGGACCCGCTTACCGAATCGTGCGACGAGCACCGTCGCGGCGAGACCAGCCGAGATCGGCACTGCGAGCGAGAACGGAATCCACATGAGGCCCGTGTGAAGTACCGACCAGCCGAGCGCTAGCTGGACGTGCAACGACTGGACCAGGAAGTATCCGCCGGTGGGGACCATCAGCGCCGTGAATGCCGCGAGCCCGACCGAAAATGAGCGAGTGGCGAACAAGGCCGGCGGGACCATGGGTTCGACGCCGCGTCGAGCCGAACGCACCTGTCGGAGTCCGAACACCCAGAGCCCGGCAACACCAGCAGCCATCACGGCGAATCCCCAAGCCGGCCAATCATTTTCAGGTCCGAGTGTGATCGGAAGCATGATCGCCGCCAGCGAGCCGCCCAGGAGCAGCGCCGTACCGGCTGTGATGGGTGCTTTGATCGCCGAGCGTGACTCGGGGATGAAGGCGATCGCTGCCGCGATAGCGAGCACTGCGAGCGGCACGTTGATCAGGAATACCGGTCGCCATGACAACCCGAACCAATCACCGTCGGCAATCACGGCTCCCAGGATGGGTCCGGTGACCGCCGCGAGACCGGTGACCGACGTGAACATGCCCATCGCCTTACCGCGCTCGGCCGGTGGATACAGCACCTGGATGTTGCTCAGCACCTGCGGCACCATCAGTGCTGCCGCCACTCCTTGGACGAGGCGAAAGACGACGAGCTCGGTGGGCCCGGCCGCGAGTCCACATGCCAGAGAAGCGAGTCCGAACGCAGCGAGACCGACGACGAAGAGCTTGCGTCGGCCGAAGTTGTCGCCGAGCCGTGCACCGAGGATCAGTCCCACGGCGTAGGTGAGTGGATAGCCGGCGACGATCCACTGCAGACTCACTGCGGAGGCGCCGAGATCGACCTGCATCGTGCGAAGCGCGACGTTGACGACGGTTGCGTCCATGAGTTCCATGAACGACGCGGCGAGCAAGCAGATCAGCGCGATCGTTCGTGCCTTGCCCGCAATACCTGGCGTGGTGCCGGAAGGTGTTGCTTGAGGCGATGATTCAGGCGATCGTCGGGTGGTGACACGGGAGAGTTCGACGACATTGTCGTCGGCGGGCTCAAGCGGTGCTGTCGTCATCAGGTGCTCCTGTGTGGCGGGTTGATCTGACAACGACGACGCTATGGGGGATAGGGGACACATCCGGTCCTCGATGAATCTGGGTTCCGATTTTTTTCCCTCGGCGTCGATCTGGCCCGACTACGCAACACGCGATCGGCTGACCCGAACGCAAACACGTACCGCGCTACGCGTGTGGGCGCATAGTCGGAGCCCTAGCGTCGACAGCATGACCAAGAATCTCGTGGTGTGCTGTGACGGGACGTGGAAGAACTCCGACGATCGATACGTCTCGAACGTCGAAAAGATCGCGCGCTCGATTGCGCCCAGCGGCTTCGATGGCGAGACCCAGATCGTGCATTACGCGCGCGGCGTCGGATCAACTGGTAGTCGGATCGAACGGATGGTTGCCGGCGCATTCGGTGTGGGCCTCGACGACGCGATCGTCGACTGCTATCGATTCCTCGCGCTGAACTACGAACCTGGCGACCGCATCTTTGTGTTCGGATTCAGCCGCGGCGCATACACGGCCAGGAGTCTGTGCGGCTTGATCGCGCATGTCGGACTGCTCACCCCGATGGGGGTTGCGGAGGGTCAGTTGCCCACAGCGATGGACCTCTACCGCAACCGGCCGCGCGCGAAGAGTTCCACAGAGACTCCTCCCGCCGATCCCGTGCACGAGCGCGCGCTTGCGGCCATCGACAAGCACACCCACGTGCGTGGCGAGGTACGCATCGAATTCCTCGGGGTGTTCGATACTGTTGGCGCTCTGGGTGTTCCGGGAATCGCCCGCGCGAAGTACAAGTTCCACGACGTGACGCTCTCGCCGATGGTGAAGACCGCCAGGCACGCGTTGGCGATCGCCGAGCGTCGACGAGTCTTCGCGCCCTGCCTCTGGGGAGGCCAGCACGCCGACATCAGCCAGGTCTGGTTCGACGGTGTGCACAGCGACGTCGGGGGAGGGTACGAGAATTGCTACTACTCCGATAAATCGTTGCTGTGGATGGCATCTGAGGCAACGACCCGCGACGATCGACGCTCTGGTGTGGCCATTGACTGGAAACGGTTGGGCACCACTCTATGTCGCGACGACGAGAGCGTGACCGAGCACAATTCCCTGTCGATCGCCTACCGGATCAGCAATGTGTTCAGTGCGGTGCAGGAGTCGATACGTCGCAAAGTCGCACCGTACGTTCCGCTCTTCGTCGGCGGGTGGCGCAACTTCGCACCGACGGTCGCTGTGCCGGGACTCGGCTATGCGCCCGCATGTGATGTCAGTGTGGAACGGTCTGCCGTCAGACGCCCCGCGAACCCGAACTTGATGCCGTGGTTCGACGCACTGGGGGCGTCGTCCGCCGAGCGTGACAAATTCGTCGTTGCCGCAGTGACTTTCGCATCGGTGAGCAGACAGCACCAGGCGGGCGCGGTTCAGGCGCGATCGTGAAGAGTGATGTGATAGCCGTCGGGGTCGGCGAATGCGAATGTCCGTCCAAATGGGCCATCGATGGGTTCTGACACGATGGTGTATCCATCCGCGACGAGGGCGTCGTGGATCTCCTGCACACCGGTGGCGTGAAGCCAGATTGCTGCGCCGATACCGGGTTGAGAGACGGCGTCGAGGTCGGTGCCGGGAATCAGATCTCGCAGGGCGAAGGTGATCGGCTTGGTGTCGAACACGACCGCGTGCGGAGGCCCCGCCGGGGAGCGGACCAAGCCAAGGTACTTCTCGTAGAACGCCTGGGATGCTTCGAGGTTGCGTGTTTGTAGGGAGATGAAGTCGGGACCGCTGACGGGCATGTTTTCCTCCGGAATCGAGTGTCAATAAACTGACATAGGAGACTGTATGTCAATATGTTGACATGAGTCAAGACGGAAGCGGCGTCGAACGGGAGACCGTCGAACTAGAAACCTCTGTGGGGTATGCCCTCAAGGTGGTGGCAAGCGCACTCCGCGCAGCGATGGAGGACGTTCTCCGACCGCTCGGTCTAAGCGTCACCCAGTACTCGTGTCTTGAGCTGCTTGCGCAGCGAGCTGGTCTGTCGAATTCCGAACTGGCCCGTGGCACGTTCATCACACGTCAAGCGATGAGCGTCTTACTGCAAGGACTGGAACGGGATGGCTATGTCACCAGACCCGACGCCGCGCCCGTGGGCAGAGTGCTTCCTGCACGGCTCACGCCCCGTGGGCGCCGCAAGCTCGAGAAGGCTTCTGCGGCTGTACGTTCGGTGGAGGAGCGGATGCTCTCTGGCCTCAGCGACGTCGAACAAGCGTCGCTGTTACGTGCCCTCAAACAGATGAGCCGGTCGCTTCGCTGACGCATCGATTGTGTTGCTTCGTTAACGGTTTCGCGGAACTACTGCACCAGCAGCCAAACGAATCGCACGAGGACAACTGAGAACCCGAGAACGGCGGTGGCGACGAGCCAGCGTCGAGCAAGATGGTCGCGAGCGATGTTGTCGCGCTTGGGGTTTTCGTGAAGGTAAACGTAGGCGGCGGCGAGCGCGCACGCGGACGCGGCCACGCCGAGGGTGATGCTGATGATCAGCATCGGGTGCGTGCTGCGTCAAGGTGTGGCATGTGGGATCAATTGTAGTAGCGCCTTGGAGGCGCGATTCGTAGTCTCATTCGCGCGTCAAGGCGTCGATCACCCTCCAGAATGCGTCGGCGTCTTTGGACTCGATGTGGTCGAACAGATGTGTTCGCACAGCTCTTGAATGCGCGTGACGGGCGCGAACCACCTGAGACTGCCCTGCCTCTGTGGTGCTGATCGTCCGAACCCCTTGCGCCACATCGCGAGTGAGTAGTCCTCTGTCGACCATTCGTGAGATTTGCCGAGAGAGCCTGCTTCGCTCCCATCCCAACAATTCCGCGAGGCGCGCTTGTCGAATGCGGTTACCATCGGACTCGGCTACCCGGGTCAGAACAGAAAAATCGGCTCCCGACAGCCCTGTCTCCGCGGTGATCTGGTTGACCGTCGACGACCACACCCGATCGGCGGCCCGTTTCCACTGTTGCCAGTGCAGCAGTTCGGTGTCGTTCAATCGCGATGTCGTCATTCGCCGGACTCTACGAAGGACGATGTTGACATGTCAACCGACTCGATGCACCATGTTGACATGTCAACATCGAGATCGGTTCTGATCACGGGCGGCAGTGCCGGTATCGGATTGGCGCTTGCGCAGCGGTACGCCGAGCGGGGCGACCGCGTCATGGTGACTGGTCGATCGGCCGACGCCCTGCGCCACGCGGCGCAGGGGAACCCCCGGACTCGAGACCGTCGTCAGTGACGTTTCAGCGCCGATCGATCGGGAACGGCTTGCCGCACATGTTCTTGCCGAGATGCCCGAGATCGATACGCTCGTCAACAATGCGGGCGTTCAGCGCCGGGTGCCTCTTGCGGTCGACGGCGCTCCCTGGCATCAGCGGCAGGTGGAAATCGACACACTGCTCGCTGGGCCGATTCACCTGAATGCGCTACTCGCGCCTCTCCTGACGAAGCACTCCCGACCGTCGGTGATTGTGAACGTCACCTCGGGCGGTGCTCTCATCCCGCAGCCGTTTGCTCCTGTCTACAGCGCCTGTAAGGCTGCAATGCACAGTTATACGATCAATCTTCGTTTCGCCTTGCGTCACACAGGGGTTCGGGTCGTCGAGGTCATCCCACCGGCGGTGGCAACTCAGTTGGCGGGACACGGACACGTACACGGCGCGCCGGTGGAGGAATTCGTCGATGCCGTGTTCGACGCACTCGTTGAAGGGCGCGTTGACGAAATCGGCTACAGCGCCACCGATTCGCCAGCCGTGCTCAGACGTCGTGAAATGGATCGGGAGATGTTTGACGCCGCGTCGACAAGGTTTCCGGTGGCAGACTATTCGATTCGTCCTCGCTAGGCGGCCTTGTGCCAAGTAACTGCGTAGGGACACAGGGGGAGACGCGAGGCAAAACCGTCGCCGAGCGCGGGACAGGGTCGGTGAGTACAGGCGCCGGATTGCGTGAGCGCGGACTGCGACCCGTGCAGGTTAGACGTGACGCGACTCCGAGGGGTGGCCAGGCCGCGAAGACCACCGAGCCCGCGACACGGCCCCGATGCCATCAGAGAGACGATATTTCCCGGCGCGGGTCGGATGACAAGCAATCAGGGGGATGCAATGTGCAGTGGTTTACCGGTAATTCTGGATATTCGATTCCTGCATAGTCATCGTGGGGGCTGTGCGCGTGGCCAGTGCGGATCGTTACATGTAACGTGTAGTCATGGCAGTGAAGGACCGGGTCGGCGAGTACAGGCGCCGGATGCGTGAGCGCGGTTTGCGGCCGTTGCAGGTCTGGGTTCCTGACGTCCGAACGCCAGAGTTTGCCGCGCAAGCCCACAAGCAGTCAGCCCTCGTGGCAGAGGCCGACGCCGACGGGGATGAGCAGGATTTCGTCGAGGCTGTCGCCGCGCCTTGGGACGACGAGGCGTGATTCGCGGCGAAATCTGGACCGTTGCGGGTGGTGTGTATGCGTCCAAGCCGCGGCCGGCCGTCATCATGCAGGATGACCTTTTTGATTCAACCCTGTCGGTGGTAGTTGCGCCGATGACGAGCCAGCTCATCGATGCGCCCTTGTTTCGGATTCGTATCCCGGGTGATCGCGACGCGATCTCGGGTCTCGACAGCGACAGTGACGTGATGGTTGACAAGCTAACTACGGTACGACGGTCAAATGTTCAGACGCGTGTCGGCCGTCTGACATCCGAACAGCTCATCGAAGTCGAACGCTCGTTGATGGCGTTTCTGGGACTTGCGCGATGACGTCATGCGCAATGGCGTACGGCGTGGGGTGGTTGTGGGTGATGAAGAATCTGAGACAAGTGCCAGCTACTTGAGGCCCGCGAACCCGGGTGTTCGCACTATCGCCGACAGAGTTCTGTTGCTGCGCAACGCGTGATGCAGTGCCCTACTGGTAACGGTCAATATCGAACTGATCAAGTTCCCTTAGGACCTACAGCCCGTCCGTACCCAGAGTTCGAGGACTCGACCTTGCCGAAGTCACTCACTCAGGGATGGAGACCTCGGGTGCAGCTTTGCGTAGGTTCATCTGCTCCCGAATGAATCGACGCGTTCGCCTCGGCCCCAGCGAAGGGGACTTGGACCTAAGATCATCGATCATCGCTGCGACTTCGGGCGTCAGTGGTTCAGAACGAGCGATTCCGAAATAGATTGGAACGCGGTCAGAATTGTCACCAAAGTGGGCAGAATGCTCACGCTTAAACCTGACCAACTGGGCTAGAAATTGGGGATTTATAACTGGAGAGGTTACGTGGCGGCCGAGCTCCTCACCGATCACTCGGGAGAACTTCTTAGCGTGCCGGTCCTCAGTCAGAAGCCAATCCTGATCCCCGACGGGGTTTGTCGATGCATTTCCTCGCAGCTGAAGGACCCCTACTGTGTTCTCAAGGTCATGTCGCGCTAGTTTTGCAATCTCTGATGGGTCGCTTGTGGCACCACGTCGCATCTCTGTCACCTCGTCCCAATAACGCTCGGCAGATTCGTAAAGATCTTTGGGGGCTCGGGACAACGGGTCCGCAAGGTCTCGTACTTTGATGTTGAACTCTTCGGAGAGGAACTCCTGGATATCGAAGATCGGATCACCGAGACCGCGGAACTCCTCCTGCCATGCGTAGAATTCCGAACGGCTTCCGCCGTTACGTATGTACTGGTCCAAGATAAAAGGGATTCGGGCAATCGAAGTGGAACGGGCCGCATTCACACAGAGGGTAAGATGGGCATCCACTTCTTCAATCACTCCAGGCGTTACATACAGTGCCACATCTGCAGCCCGGCTGGCTTCAACAAGGTGCGTATAGGGGGAATCAACTCCGTACATCGTCTCGACCAGCAGTGGGAGAACGACGGACGTATCGAGCCAAATCCTTCCTCCGGTAAATATCTTGCGCATCGTTTTCTGGACGTCTGAAGTTGATTGGAGTAGCGCCATGGTTGTGTAGGCATCCAGGAGTTTACGCAGATGCCGCTGGGTGGTTTCGTTTCCGTGCACGCACACTTCCTCGATTACCTCTAGAAGGTCTCCGGCTGGAATCGGCGATGAAATGCTGTGGTTAGACGCGATTGAAGTGAGGCTCTCAGTCAGGGCTTGCTCGGGGATCGTGCCGGTCGCGAGGAAGATGGAAAACTGCTCGCCGAAGTCGAGTAGTAGATATTCGAATAGCTGTCGTATTGAGGAGACTTGAGAAGAGTAGTCCGCAGAGTTCGTAGTAACGTCTGAGTCGTTCAAGTATAGCGCTGCGTGGATATCTGCCTCAAGGCTCTTCTGGCCAGAAAGGAAAGCCTCTGCTTGGGCGGCGGCGTGTTCGCGCTCGCTATGGGATATGTGATATGAAGCTTCTTTGCTTCGGTACTTTATGCGGCCTCGTTTAGCCGAAAGCCGGTCAAGTGCTGAATCAACTTGCGCGATTGCTGTATCGCGTGTCGTTGACTTAAGCAGGGGGAGGAGTCGTTCTATTATAACTTCGCGCGGCATGGGATTCTCGGCGGTGCTGCCATGTAGTATGGAAAGTATCAAAGCGTCAATAGCTAGCTTCGTTAGATTTCGATCACTGGCGCGCTCGCTCATTTCGATACTGAGATGGAGGAATGCAATACGTTCTTCCATGGTAGACAATGCTCTACCGACTGATGCTCCGAGGCTTTCGCTGGCCAACAACGGGTCGACGAATGCGCGTTCGAGGCGCTGACATGCAGATATGCAGCTCTCGGAGGAGCTCCTTCGATCTACAAAGTAAGTGCAGTCGCGTATGTCTAGGGAGATATTCTTCTTTATTAAACGGGATTTAATTTGGTCGCCTTGAGCTCCGATATCTTGATTTGTTACGTAGATCAGTACGCGTGGAAGTCCAGTGTTCTCAAGGCGTCTAACTGTGGCGTTAATCTTGGCGCTCCAATCCTCGGATACTGAGAACTGTAGCTTTACGTCACCGCTATTGTTGATATTGTACAGCTCGCCATCGCGGCCCTTGTCACCTGATTGTGTCGCCATATTCCTAAAGTCTGGAAATTCGGAAGTAAGAAACTCTGACGCAAACTCTTCGAACCTTTCCCAGTCGCCGGGCTTTATCTGCGAAAGGGCCAACTTAAGTCGCTCGTTACCCATTGTAAATCAGCTCCAGATGTTAGTAGTTGGTATTGTCAAGAATTGCCTGATCTTAGCCTGGTTGCTTGCGATATAGAGCTGACGTAGCGCGCGTATGTGGTGGCGGCGAGAGCGGCATGACGTTCGGTAACTTGGCAGCTGAAGCCGAGCATGTCCGCCACGATCGGCGGTGGCGCAAGTTGTACGAGGTTGGCTAGCGCACTATTGCGGCTGCCGCGCAAGTTAATTCCGAGCCGGCGGAGCGTGTGCATCACTGTCTGCGAGCCAATGTGTCGGCCTGGTCGATAGCCCGGGAACAGGTACATCGTGTCCGCGCCGGCTGTCTGCAGGTTTGGCCTGTGTTCAAGCAACTCATAGATCAGAACTGCGAATGGTTCCGGCACAGGTGTTGGCTCGCTACCAAGGCTGATTCGCATCTCGGTAGGCGTGAGCTCGAGGTCGCCGATTTGCAGTGTTACAACCCTGCTCAACGGTTGGGCATAGAGCACCAGCAGGAGGCCGGCGACCCGTTGGTGAAGGCTGGTGACGTCGCCCTCCATGAGAGTTCGGATCCACCGCATCCGATCCTCATCGGTCAAGCTAGGGGTTGATCTGGCGTACCGGTGCTCAACTGTCACGCTGGTATTAATGCGAAGTGCGCGGCACCAGACAAAGAAGGTGCGGATCAGCTGGCGGGTCGTCGGCCCTGGTTTCAGATACTGATCCACGTCTTCCTGTGTGGCGTTCTCCACGGTGCGGTGATGGACTCTGTTAAGCCAGTTGAGAAACTTGATGACCTCGGTTATCTCCTGCTTGGCAGAACGCACCGAACCTTCGCTGGATTGGCGAGGTGACGAGTTGGCGCGGATTCGTCGGAGGTGATGCCACGTCGCGAACCGGTGGGCGGTGGCCCACACCTCGGGGGTGTCGGCTGCAGACTGTTTGCTCTCAAGCCACCGCTCGAACAGTGCAAGATAATGATCGCGCGGTTCGAGTAGCGTGTGCTGCTCAAGGATCGACCGGATGTGTTCGACAGTCTTGGATGGGGGGATGCTGTCGAGGGCTTCGTGTGTACATGGAATGGATCCAGTCATCAAGCCGTGCAGGAGTGCCCGCACCTGGGCGTCGCGCATCCACGTCATTACACTCTCTGGCCGTTGCGCCTGAGTTAGCGCGTCAATCAAGGTGGTTCGCAATTCCTTCAGAGCTGCGCGGCGTGGAGGCGGTGCTAGCTGCTCCAACTTGTCCCGCAACGAACATCTGGCGCATTGGCCTCGCCGATACATCTCACCCTCGTGCCCGCAGATGGTGCAACGATAGTCAGCTGGATTGATACCGCCGCATTTCAGACAACAGGGTCTCGGATCGTTGGCTCGCGACCGAGCGGTGAGGACGCCGTTATGACCGCAGATTGGGCACTCTCCGAATGTGCGCATCGCAAGGTAAAAGCAACTGTTGCAGAGTCGTTCTCCGGGCCAATGAACCCGGTGCTTGCCCATGACCCGCCCGCACCGATCGCAAAAACGCTCGCCGGTGGTACGTCTCGGGCGTCCTCGCGGCCGCCGCCCCCCAGTAAGTGGCTCACTCATCACGGATTACCCGGGCGCGCTTGGGTCGTGCGGTGCGATTGAGATCTACCACGTTCTCGGTTGCGGCGCGTTTGCGACGTTTATCAACAGCGGTTACGGTGACGAGATCACCTGGGGTGCAGGCAAATACATCGCAGATGGCGGCCATCACTTGCAAAGACACGCGCTCAGGCTGGCCCGCCACCAATCGGTAGACCTGTGACGCCGATAAGTCGATTCCACGTTCGCGAAGGAGGGGCACTAGATCGGTGCTGTTGTGCATGCCGGCCGCGGCCATCAACTCCGCCAGGCGCCAGCGGAACTCCACAGTACGTGCTGCCATCAGTTGCCCGCTTCCTCATCTGGGTGTTCGCCGATATTCATTGCATCCCGCACAGTCGAGTCGAGCGCGTCGCGAAGGGTGGTCTGACGATAGTCCGTCGAAGTACAGTCGTAAATGCCCGTGGTGGAAGCAAACTCGTGCCCAAGTTGGTCCTGAACGAACTTCTGATCAACGCCGGCCTCAATCAAATGTGTCGCGTACGACCGGCGCATCGAGTGAAGATCGAGTCCCGGAGCCAGTCCAAGCTCCTCGCAGTAGCGCGAGAATCTCTGCCGTACACAATTTACCGTCACGAGCGTGCCTCGTTCGCTGGTGAAGAGGTCTAACTTTCCAGTCTCGCCACCAAGGTGTGCGGCAGAAATCCAGTCAGCGACGACGTCAGGGGACCAGTCGAAAACTGTTAGGACGGATCGACGCTTCGGGGGAGAA
>NZ_LZMO01000016.1:0-20330 GCF_001665715.1 Gordonia sp. 852002-10350_SCH5691597 | reverse complement strand
CGGCTCTTCGGCATTGTGTTCATCACAGGTCGCGCTGTCAGCGGCCACCGCGGCGTCGGCCTCACCGATGTCGGGCTCGTTGTACGGTGCTGTGTCGTCGAACGGTGCTGTGTCGCAGTCTGTTTGACCGTTATGAGGTGTGGCGGGGTCGGATGGTGTGGCGGGGCAGTCGGTGCTGCCGCAGTGGCAGGTGAGGTGGTTGCCGGGGAGGCCTTGGATGTCGGCGAGGGCGGCGACGCGGCGTCGACCTGGGGTGCGTGGGTCATCAGAACAGAGTCGCTCGGTGATGAGTGCAGAGATTCTCTCCGCCAGATGCACGCCTTGTTCGGCGGGTAGGCAGCCGTCGAGGGTGACGTGTCCGTGTGTGTCGGGGCGGATGTGGATGTTCTGGTTGCGGTCGGCGAACTCGCGACGGGCGTGGGCGGCCGCGTCCGGATCGAGGGCGATGACCAGTTCGGTGAGTTGATCGCGCAGGGTGGAGTCGGCGGAGGTGCGTCGGGTGAGTTCGAGCGCGAGGGGTTCGGCCTGTGCTCGCAGGGACGGGTCGAGTATTGACAGTTGGTCGGCGACGATTTCGATGCGGGATAACCGGATGTGGCCGTCGAGGAAGGCGAGGGTGGTGTGGGGGAGGTCGGTGAGGTGGGCGCCGAGGATGGCGTAGCGGCGCGCGAGTGATCGGGAGATGCCGAGTTGTAGTGAGATTTCGGCGATGGCGGCTTTGTCGACGGCGTGGTGGGTGTGGGGTCGGGTGGCGGTGACGATGAGCATGTCGTCGGCGATGGATTGGCCGATGCGGTAGGCCAACAGGGCGGTGCGTGCTTCGGCTTGGCGTGCGAGGCGTTGGGTGGTGCGGGCGACGTCGTTGAGCTCGACACCGGAGAGGTGGCCGATCGTGTCGAGGTCGGCGGCGGTGAACGACAGCGGCGAATGCGGGAACGGTGACGTCGGGACAGGGCCGCTGGTGTCATCGATGATGTCGGTCATGGCCACCCCCTTTTTTGCCGCGTGTCGGTGATCGCTTGTGTGTTCGATCTGACAACAACGCTACAGGGTGGGTACGACAATTCGGACAGCGCGGAGAACGGCTGTGAAACATCGCTACCCAGACGACGGATCCGCAGGCGCGCGACTTGCGCGCTCAAACTGTCAACAATCCGACAATGTGTCATCATGCCTGCATGGAGTACGAATTCGGGTGGGGTGATGGCCCCGGCGAGCAGGTTGGCATCGGGATCGTCTGCCCGTTCGATATGGCTCTCGACCGCGAGCTGTGGCGCTGGATGCCCGACGGCGTTTCGCTGCATTTCACCCGTACCGGATTCATCGACGCCCCGGTCGACGTCGACATGTGCAAGGACCTGAACAACCACGCCGAGATCGCGGCGGCGGTGCGCGCGATTTCGGCCGTTCGGCCGAGTGCATATGCGTACGCGTGTGCATCGGGCAGCTTTGTCTACGGCATCTCCGGGGCCGTCGAACTCTCCAACTGCATGATGGGTGCCGGTGCGCAGCGCGCGGTGACGACGTCGGAAGCGCTGTTGCGTGCGTTGGATGCGTTGGGAATCAGTCGGATCGCCGTGGCGACGCCCTATACGAATGCGCTCACCGGATTGCTGTGCGACTTTCTCGCGCAAGCCGGACGCAGCGTGGTGGCACAGGCGGGACTTGGTCGTGACCACGACATCTGGACCATTCCGTATTCGGTGACGGCCGATCTGATCCGAGGCGCCGACCACCCCAATGCCGACGCGATCTTCGTGTCCTGCACCAACCTCTGGACCTACGACGTCCTCGGCGCACTCGAAGCCGAACTCGGCAAGCCGGTGCTCTCGGCCAACCAGGTGACCGCGTGGGCGACACTCGTCGACGCCGGCGTGCTGTCGCCGGGGATCACGCAGCCCTACGTCGTACCTGCTGCTGATCAGTCGCTGTTCGCGCGCGCCGCATGATCGAGCCCTGCGTGGGTTGAGCAACGTAGGGTTGGGTATGGCCACAGATAAGCCGTTCGACGCAGCGACCGATGCAAAGTACGTGCAGCTCACCACTTTTCGCAAAGACGGGACGCCCGTGGCGTCGCCTCTGTGGGCGGCCTACGACGGCGAGTCGCTGGTGATGTGGACTGAGACCGACTCGTGGAAGGTCAAGCGGATTCGACGCGACCCGCACGTCGTCGTCCAGGCGTGTGATGCCCGTGGAAAGAAGCTCCGGGGTCAGCCGGTGGACGGAACCGCGACGATCCTCGACGCCGCCGGTACCGATCACGCGCGCAGTGTGATCTCGAAGAAGTACGGCATCGTCGGCTGGGTTCTCGTCAAGGCGAGCCTGATCCGTCGCGGCAAGGACGGGACGATCGGCATCGCGATCACACCGCGCTGAGTCGACGCCTCCGCGCAGCAGGAATCTCGTGATAGCAACGCGCCCAAACCATTTCGTGTTCGACAGGACTGATCGCACCTGAAGCGAGACGATCATCGGCGTCACGCAGGAGGATGGCGAGGTCGCAGATGCTCCGCCGGGTAGCTCGGGCAGTGGCGTCGGCGCCGTAACCGGTCCACGCCTCCAGGGTGCGTGTCTGCGTGCGCACCAGGTGGGTGCGCTGCCCGACGACCACAACCGCCGCACACGCGACGACCATTCCGCTCAGCATTCCAGCAAGCCCGAAGCCGCCCATCCACGACGCGATCAATGCGAAAGTCAACACCGTGGCGATTGCGACGAAGGGCAGTGCCCGCCACACACGCAGCCACCGCGCGTCGTCTTCGCTGGCGCCGGGCGGATACACGACGATGCGATGGCAGACCCAATGGCGCGCGTAGCCGACCTGGACGTATCCCCAGCGCGACGATCCTGACCCGTTCATGTGATCGGTTCTAACTCCTACACACGCGGGAGAGCGTATTCCTCACGACTTCTCGACGCCGTGATCGCAGATCTTGACGCGCCTTTGACGCGCCTTTGACGAGGCCCGCTGCACGGCTGAGTCGGTCGGCGCGAAGGTTGCGTCAACAAACCCCGGTGCCGCGTATGGAACGCGTTAAGAGGTCTTCCGACACAGACGAATTAGACAGAAGCTGTGGTGCGCCGTTCGCCAGCTCGACGTTCGGCATGCCCAGCCAAGGAGTGTGTGACAAGTGGCCGATGTGCTTTATGTACTCGCCGCGTTGATCGGCTTCGCGCTATGTGTCCTGGTGGTCCGGGGCGTTGACGCGAGGATCGGCCGATGACTGCAGACGGAGTGTTGAACGTGGTTCTGCTGGTCCTGTCGGCGGCGACAGCGATCTACCTCATGATCGCGCTGATCAAGCCGGAAAGGTTCTGAACGTGAATTCATCCCTTGCGGGGGCGCTCCAGGTGGCGTTCGTCGTCCTGGTTCTCGCAGTCGTCTACGTGCCGCTCGGCGACTACATGGCCCGCGTGTACCGCAGCACTCGCGACCTGCTGCCCGAGCGCGCGATCTACTCGTTGGCTCGCGTCGACGCCCGGCGCGAACAGACGTGGGTCGGCTACGTGCTTGCGGTACTGGCTTTTTCGCTGATCTCGTTTCTGTTCCTCTACCTGCTGCAGCGGCTGCAGGGCGTGTTGCCCTGGTCGGACGGCAAGGCAGGTGTGAATCCGGCGACAGCGTTCAACACCGCGATCTCGTTTGTCACCAACACCAACTGGCAGTCGTATTCGCCAGAAGTGGTGATGAGCAACCTTTCCCAGATGCTCGGACTCGCCGTGCAGAACTTCGTGTCCGCCGCCGTCGGCATGGCTGTGGCCGTCGCGCTCATCAGAGGGTTGGTGAATCGACGCGGCGACGGACTGATCGGCAACTTCTGGGTCGACCTGACGCGTACGTGCGTCCGTATTCTCTTGCCGCTCAGTGTGATCGTCGCGATCCTGCTGCTGACTCAGGGTGTGGTGCAGTCGTGGCACAGCGGCTTCGGCTTCACGACGATGTCGGGTGATCCTTCCCGAAGCATGGTGGGGCCGTTCGCTTCTCAGGAGGCGATAAAGGAACTCGGAACCAACGGCGGCGGCACGCTGTCGGCGAACTCGGCGCATCCCTTCGAGAATCCGACGCCGTTCAGCAACGTCGTGGAAATCCTTGCGATCCTGATCATTCCGATCTGCCTGACACGCACCTACGGCACGCTGGTGCGCGATCGACGTCAAGGCCTCACGCTGCTCGGCGTGATGGCGGCGATCTGGGGTGTGATGCTCGCGATCGTGTGGACCTTCGAATCGCACACCAACGGTCTTGCCGCTCAGGCTGCGGGCGCGATGATGGAGGGCAAGGAACAGCGTTTCGGCATTCCCGGAAGTGCGTTGTTCGCGGTCTCGACAACCGGAACATCAACGGGCGCAGTCAATGCCGCTCACGACAGCCTGTCTGCCGGCGGTGGTGGAGCGGTGATCTGGAACATGCTTCTCGGCGAGGTCGCGCCTGGCGGCGTCGGCACCGGTCTGTACGGAATCCTGATGATGGCTGTGGTCACGGTGTTCGTCGGCGGTCTGCTCGTCGGACGCTCGCCGGAGTTCCTCGGAAAGAAGATCGGCCAGAACGAGATCACCATGGCGGCGCTGTACGTACTGGTCATGCCTGCTCTGGTGCTGGTCGGCGTCGGTGTCAGCGTTGCGATGGGTTCGACGCTCGACGCCCAGGGCAACAGTGGCGACCCGGGGACTCCGGGATCGATCCACGGGTTCTCCGAGGTGATCTACGCGTACGCGTCGGCAGCGAACAACAACGGCAGCGCGTTCGGTGGGCTGACGGTCACCAGTGACTGGTTCCAGACGTCGCTCGGAATGGCGATGCTGCTCGGCCGGTTCTTGCCGATCGTGTTCGTGCTCGCGCTCGCGGGGCTGCTCAGCCGCCAACGCCCGCGCGGGGTGGTCTCGACAGGCTCGACCAGCGGGTATGGCTCGACCAGCGGGGTTTCGACAAGCTCAACCGGCGGGGGCAGCTCAACCGGCGGGGGCAGCTCAACCGGCGGGGACGGCTCAACCCGCGGGGACAGCGGGGTGGTTGCGGTCCTCGAGCGGCAGGAGGCCGTCCGGGCCGAGGCCAATCTCCCCACGCACGGACTGCTGTTCGGCGCACTGCTACTCGGCACGATCCTTCTCGTCGCCGGTCTCACCTTCTTCCCTGCCATGGCGCTGGGACCCATCGCGGAGGCACTTCTGTGAGCGTCAACACCATCGAATCCGACGTGACACCCGAGGAGGCGGCGGTCGAACAGCGTGAGGAGACACAACTGGTCTCGCGCGGCTCGTTCGATCCTCGGCAGCTCATCACGTCGGTTCCGCAGGCACTGCGGAAACTCAACCCGCGCGACCAGGCGCGTAATCCGGTCATGTTCGTCGTGTACATCGGGTCGATCGTGACCACCGTGCTCGCGATCTGGCGGCCGTCGTGGTTCGCATGGCTGATCGCGGCGTGGCTGTGGTTCACCGTGCTCTTCGCGAATCTGGCCGAGGCCGTCGCGGAAGGTCGAGGTAGGGCGCAGGCGGATTCGCTGCGAAAAGTCAAGCGCGACAGTATGGCTCGTCGAATCGACGAGAGCGGTTCGATTTCGCAGGTGTCGGGAACGGCCCTGCGGGTCGGCGACCTCATCGTCGTCGAGGCCGGTGAGGTGATCGCGGGCGACGGAGATGTCGTCGACGGCATCGCGACGGTCGACGAGTCGGCCATCACCGGCGAGTCCGCCCCGGTGGTGCGCGAGTCCGGCGGCGACCGCTGCGCGGTGACCGGCGGCACGGTGGTTCTCAGCGACCGCATCGTCGTCAAGATCACCGCCGCGCCCGGAGAGAGTTTCGTCGACCGCATGATCGCGCTCGTCGAGGGTGCGTCGCGCAAGAAGACGCCCAACGAGATCGCACTTGACATCCTGCTCGCGAGCCTGACGTTGATCTTCCTGCTCGCGGTGGTCGCGGTCGGTCCGATGCAGCAGTACGCGGGCCAGAGCCCCGACGCGATCAAGCTGATCGCGCTGCTCGTATGCCTGATTCCGACGACGATCGGCGCGCTGCTCAGCTCGATCGGTATCGCGGGCATGGACCGGCTCGTGCAGCGCAACGTCCTCGCCATGTCGGGGCGTGCGGTGGAAGCCGCGGGCGACATCGACACCCTGCTGCTCGACAAGACCGGCACCATCACGTTCGGTAATCGCCGGGCCACCGAGATCTTCCCCGGGCCGGGAACTTCGACGGCCGAGCTCGCCGAGGTGTCTTACCGCTGCAGTCTGGCCGACGACACCCCCGAGGGGCGCAGCATCGTCGAATTGTGTTCGGACGAGCACGATGTGGTGCCCGCCGACGCGGAAGCGCTCGCCGCGACGCGTGGTCACGAGCACCCCGAGTTCGAGGTCGTGCCCTTCACCGCGGAAACGCGAATGAGCGGCATCGATGTACGCACCGGTCCTGGCCCCGTCGTCGAGTACCGCAAGGGTGCCGCCGACGCTGTCGCGCGCTGGGTGACAAAGCTCGGTGGTGCCATGCCGGTCGAGGTGACCGAGCGGGTCGCCGAGATCTCGAACGGCGGTGGTACGCCGCTGGTGGTGGCAGTCAACGCCGAGACTCCGCGCGTGCTCGGCGTGATCCAACTGTCCGATGTCGTGAAACCCGGTATGACGGAACGCTTTGCGCAGCTGCGTGAGATGGGTATCCGTACGGTCATGGTGACCGGCGACAACCCGCTCACCGCGAAGGCGATCGCCGCCGAAGCCGGCGTCGACCACTTCGTCGCCGAGGCGACACCGGAGGACAAGCTGGCACTGATCCGTGCCGAGCAGTCGGGTGGACGCCTGGTCGCGATGACCGGTGACGGCACCAACGACGCACCAGCGCTCGCGCAGGCCGACGTCGGTGTGGCGATGAACTCGGGAACGTCGGCGGCCAAGGAAGCCGGCAACATGGTCGACCTCGACTCCGACCCGACCAAGCTCATCGACATCGTGGCGATCGGCAAGCAGCTGTTGATCACGCGTGGTGCGCTGACGACATTCTCGCTGGCCAACGACCTCGCGAAGTATTTCGCGATCCTGCCTGCGATGTTCGTGAGCATCTATCCGCAGCTCGACTCCCTCAACATCATGCGGCTGCATTCGGCACAGTCGGCGATCGTCTCGGCGGTGGTGTTCAACGCGCTCATCATCGTCGCGTTGATCCCGCTCTCGCTGCGCGGTGTGCGGTACCGACCCAGCTCGGCGTCGAAGTTGTTGGGGCGCAACCTACTCGTCTACGGCGTCGGAGGCGTGATCACCCCGTTCGTGGGGATCTGGCTCATCGATCTCGTCGTCCGCTTCCTCCCGGGAATGGGGTAATCGCAGCATGAACACCATCACGTCCGGATTCTTCCGGCAATGCGCCGTCGCGTTCGCGATGCTTGTGGCGCTGACTGTGATCCTCGGCGTCGCGTATCCGACGGTCGTCTGGGCGGCTTCGCGCATCGGGTCGAACTCCGCGGAGGGGTCGCAGGTGACCGACGCCAAGGGCTGCAACGCCGGTTCGACGCTGATCGGGGTCGATCCGAAGGCACCCGCTGGGACTCCCGACAGCTATCTGCACGCACGGGTTCTCGGCTCGGCCGACGATCCGATGGCGACCGGAGATCCGTCGGCCTCGGCAGCGAGCAATCAGGGCCCCAACAGCGAGACTCTCGCGCACAACATCACCGCCCGTCGCGCGTTGATCGGGCAGCGTGAGGGCGTCGCGCCGTCGGCGGTGCCAGCGGACGCCGTGACCGGTTCCGGCTCGGGCCTCGACCCGCAGATCAGCCCGGAGTACGCGGCGATCCAGATTCCACGGATCGCGCGCAACAGCGGGAAGTCGCAGGCTGCGGTCCGAGAGATCGTCGACGCCCACACGTCCGGACGGCAGTTCGGGTTCCTGGGGCAGCAACGCGTCAATGTGCTCGAGGTGAACCTCGCGCTGGGTCACACGGTGTGCAAGTGATCGCCGATCGCGCTGATTAGACTCGGTTCCATGGGTTCAGGTGCTGACACCCGAGGTCGACTCGAAGTCTTCCTCGGGTGTGCGCCCGGAGTCGGTAAGACCTACGAAATGCTCTCGCATGCAAAAAGTCTCGCCGATGAGGGTGTAGATGTGGTGATCGCGGTTGTCGAGTCGCATGGGCGCTCGGCAACCGCGGCTCTCACCGATGGTCTCGAGGAGATTCCGCGCCGCGAGGAGGTGTATCGCGGGGCTGTCCTCGACGAGATGGATCTCGACGCGGTGCTGGCGCGTGGCCCACGCGTCGCGCTCGTCGACGAACTGGCGCATACGAACGCTCCCGGATCGCGAAATGCCAAGCGGTGGCAGGACATCGAGGAGTTGCGCGACGCGGGCATCGACGTGCTGACAACGGTCAACGTGCAGCACCTGGAGAGTCTGAACGACGTTGTCGCCCAGATCACCGGTGTCATCCAGCGCGAGACCGTTCCCGATGCGGTCGTGCGTGCCGCTGACGAGATCGAGTTGGTCGACATCGCCCCGCAGGCGCTACGTCAACGTCTCAGCGCGGGCAAGGTGTACCCGGCCGGACGCATCGACGGGGCGCTCTCGAACTACTTCCGGCAGGGAAACCTGACGGCACTGCGCGAATTGGCGCTGCTGTGGCTCGCCGACCGCGTCGACGATAATCTCGCCGACTACCGCGCAGCGCACGCGATCACCGACACGTGGGAAGCGCGCGAACGCGTGGTGGTGGCGATCACCGGTGGGCCCGAATCCGCGACACTGATGCGTCGAGCGAGTCGCATCGCGTCGCGGTCGAGTGCGGAACTGGTTGTGGTGCATGTGGTCCGCGGAGACGGACTCGTCGGGACACCCGCCGCCGAACTGTCGCGGCTGCACGAGTTGGCCGAAGGGTTCGGCACGCGTATCCACACCGTCGTCGGCGACGACATCCCGTCGACGCTCCTCGACTTCGCACGTGGCGTCAACGCGACGCAGTTGGTGCTGGGTACGTCGCGCCGCCCGCGTTGGCAACGACTCTTTGACGAGGGCGTCGGTGCGAATGTCGTTGCGCACAGCGGGAAGATCGACGTCCACATGGTCACCCACGACGAGACGCGTCGTCGAAACCGACTAGACATTCGTGACACGCGCTTTCATCGTCCGTTGAGCTGGGTCGCGGCGGTCGTGGTGCCGGTGATCATGACGGTCATACTCGCGGTCCTCGACCGCTGGTTGGGGTTCGCGAGCGAGTCGGCGTTGTTCTTCGTGACGGTGCTCGCGGTCTCGCTGCTCGGCGGCATCGGGCCCGCAGCACTGTCGGCGGTGGTGGCAGGCCTGCTGCTGAACTACTTCTTCACCGACCCGAGGTTCACGTTCACCATCAACGAGCCGGACAATCTCATCACCATCCTTGTCATGCTGGTGATCGCGATAGCGGTTGCCGCACTGGTTGATTCGGCGGCGAGCAGGCGCAGACAGGCAAGCCTGGCGAGTCGTGACGCCGAGTTGTTGGCGTTGTTCTCCGACGCCGTCCTCGGTGGGGCGGACGTCTCGGCACTGCTGCAGCGCGTGCGTGAGACCTACGACCAGACCGCGGTGTCGGTGGTGCACAAAGAAGACGGTCGACGCGTCGTCGACGCCGCCGTTGGAGACAACCCGCCGGAGCGCGCCGAAGACGCCGACACGGTCTGCCCGATCCCCGGCGGTGAATACGAATTGCTGTTGCGTGGACCGAAACTCGGCGGTCGGGATCGACGGGTACTCGCCTCGGTGGCGATCCAGGCCGCGGGCGCGGTGCAGCGTCGTCGACTCGAACGCGAGGCAGCAGAGGCACGTGCACTGGCCCAGACCGACGAGATGCGTCGTGCATTGCTGTCCGCGGTGAGCCACGATCTGCGCACACCGTTGGCGGGCGCGAAAGCTGCGGTGTCGAGCCTGCGTGCGGGCGACGTGACATTCAGCCCGGAGGACACCTCGGAACTCCTCGAGACGATCGACGAGTCGGTCGACCACCTGTCGGCCCTGGTGGGAAATCTGCTCGACTCGTCGAGGCTCGCGGCCGGTGCCGTGCGGCCCAAGCTGGCGCGCACCTACCTCGTCGAGGTGGTCCACCGCGCGGCGACCGCGGTGAGCTGGGTCGGTGGACCCATCCCGGAGATCGCCTTCACCTTCCACGCGATGTGGGCCTACACCGACGGCGGGCTGCTCGAACGCGTCCTGGCCAACCTGATCGACAACGCCGTGCGGCACGGTGGTGGTGGTGCCGATGCTGGACGCGGCGTCGAGGTCACGGCAGAGTCCGAGACCGACGACGACGGTTCGCCGCGTACGGTCATTCGTGTGATCGACCACGGCTCCGGGATTCCCGCCGACAGACGCGGGCAGATCTTCGACGCCTTCGTGCAGGGTGGCGACCGCAACGGCGCCGACGGAGGCGTTGGTCTGGGCTTGTCTGTCGCACAGGGATTTACCGCCGCGATCGGTGGCACGCTCGGCGTCGAGGAGACACCTGGCGGCGGGACCACGATGGTGGTCTCACTTCCGGCGGAAGACGATGAGTCATGACCGACGGAATCCGAGTCCTCGTTGTCGACGACGAGCCACAGTTGTTGCGCGCCTTGCGAATCAATCTGAGTGCGCGTGGCTTTGCGGTCACGACGGCGTCGACGGGTACCGCTGCGCTGACCGCGGCAGCCAAGGTCAACCCGCAGGTGGTGGTCCTCGACCTCGGGCTTCCCGACATCGACGGCTTCACGGTTCTGGAGGGATTGCGCGGGTGGACCAACGTCCCGGTCATCGTGTTGTCGGCGCGTGGCGAATCGGTCGACAAGGTGGCGGCGCTCGACGCGGGCGCCGACGACTACGTCACGAAACCCTTTGGGATGGACGAGTTCCTGGCGAGACTGCGGGCGGCGGTGCGTCGTGGAGTCGCCGCACCGGATGCGTCGGAGGTGCCGGTCGTCGACGCGGGAGACTTCGTGGTCGACCTCAGCGCAAAGCAGGTGTCGCGCCACGGTGAGCAGGTCCACCTGACGCCGACCGAGTGGGGGATTCTCGAACTGCTCGTGCGCAACGAGGGAAAACTGGTGGGGCAGAGGGACATCCTGAGTACCGTGTGGGGTCCGAAGTACCTCAACCAGACCAACTATCTGCGTGTGTACCTGGCCAGCCTGCGTCGCAAACTCGAAGACGACCCGGCACACCCGGTGCACCTGCTCACCGAGGCGGGGATGGGATATCGCTTCGTGCGGGGACAGGCGGCGACTGAGCAGGCGGGGTCTGAAGAAGCGGCGTCTGAAGAAGCGGCGTCTGACTGAACAGCGCGCCCAGCTTGTCCGAGTGCGGCGTCGCGCCCGCGAGTCGCGCGCCCTCCCAGGCGGTCACCTGGTTCGCGGTGAGGACGGGTTTGCCCACCTGTGCCTCGAGATCGTTGATCCAGGTCGCTGTGTGCAACGCCGTGTCGGGGATCAGAATGGCCTGTGCGGCTGGGTGATCGGCGGTGACAACCATGTCGAACAGAGTGTCGCCGTCGATGGTCCTAGCATCGGTCGCGGTCAGAATGTCGTTGGCGCGCATGCCGACGACCTCGATATCCGCGCCGGCGAGGAACGTCGTGAATCCCGCGGCGACGTCGCCCGGGTAGCTCGCCGCGACTGCGACAGCGTCGATCCCGAGCGCTCTGCACGCCTCGGCAAACGCGAGCGACGTCGACGATGCGGGTAGTCCCGCAACCTCCGACAACTGTGCGGCTTGCCGCTGTGCGCCCTCCCATCCGTAGAGGAAGCTGCCCGAGGTGCAACCCCACATCAACGCTGCGGGGTCGTATGTGCGTGCGCGCTGCGCGCCGTCGAGCAGTCGGTCGGACTCGCCGACAGCGCGCATGGCGTCGACGGTGTGGTCGTCGGAGTCGATCTCGGTGATCACCACGGGCAGGCGAATCGACGGACCGAGTGCGTCTTCGATGAGCTGGTAGTCGTCCTCGGCAGCGTGGCCCGGGTAGAGGACCGCGCTGGTAGCGGTTGTCACGGGTTGACCTCCCGACTAGATTGTCAACAATCAAACAATTGTCGATCTCACCGTATCGGAACCAGAGGTGACCATGCAGGACTCAGTGCGCACGATGTCGGCGTCGGAGCTCGGCGACGCCTACCGCAGTGGATTGCTGAGCCCTGTCGACGTCGCTGCCGAGCTACTGGACACCATCCCGCAGGTGAATGCCGAGATCAATGCCTTCTGCCTCGTAGACCCGGATACGACGATGGCTGCTGCGCGCGCGTCCGCAGATCGCTACGCGGCGTCGACTCCACTCAGCCCGCTCGACGGTGTGCCCGTGTCGATCAAGGATCTCCTGCTCACCGAGGGTTGGCCGACGCTGCGCGGCTCGTTGACGCTGAGCCCGGACACACAACGATCCGACGTCGACGCTCCAGCGGTGGCACGACTGCGCGATGCGGGAGCCGTGCCGCTCGGGAAGGTCACGACACCTGAATTCGGCTGGAAAGGCGTGACCGATAGTCCCCGCACCGGCATCACGCGCAATCCGTGGTCGACCGATCGGACGTCCGGTGGTTCGAGCGGCGGAAGCGCCGCTGCCCTCGCGGCGGGACTCGGGCCGTTGTCGGTGGGCACCGACGGTGGCGGCTCGATCCGTATTCCGGCTGCGTTCTGCGGAATCGTCGGACTCAAGCCGACGCTCGGCCGGGTGCCGATGTATCCGCCGAGTCCGTTTGCGCCGGTCGCGCACGTCGGACCGATGACACGCACCGTCGTCGACTGCGCATTGTTGCTCGACGTCATCGGCGGTTTCGATTCGCGCGACTGGTCGGCGGGGCCTACGCTCCAACCTGTCGCGCCCGCGATCATCGCAGGCGAGCGGGGCCTGTCCGGCGTCCGCATCGCCTACAGTCCTGATCTCGGCTACGGCGTCAATGACGCTGTGGTGCAATCGAATACGGAAACCGCGGTCGGGATACTGCGCGACCTCGGGGCCACGGTCGACGAGGTCGAGATCGGGTGGGACGATCCGGTCTGGGCTTATCACACCGTGTGGTTCGCGGGAGCGGCAGCCGTGGTCGAGGGTCTCGACCCCGCGCTCAGAGAGCTCGTCGACCCGAAACTGCTTGCGGCACTGGAACGTCACAGTGACTTCAGTGCGGCCGACTACGTGGACGCCACTGCGCTGCGGATGGCAATGGGCACACAGATGGGTGCGCTGCACGACGACTACGACGTTCTGGTGACACCGTCGATGCCATCGGTCGCGTTCGAGGCGGGTGAAGACGTGCCTGCGGGCTCGTCGTCGCAGGACTGGACGTCGTGGACGCCGTACAGCTACCCGTTCAATCTCACCGGCCAACCTGCGATAACGGTGCCGAGCGGATGCGCGCAGAACCCGTTGCTGCCGACTGGAATTCAGATCGTGGGCGCGCGGCACGACGACGCGACGGTACTGCGCGTTGCCGCAGCGTATGAGTCCGCCGCGAACGTCGGCGCGCTCGCGGAGGTGGCGCTCCAACGAAAGCCGCAGATTCCCAACGAAAGTCGAGATGGCTCGTGACCGATCGCTTCATCATCGTCAGCCTCACATCGCGCGATGTCAGCGCCAGGGCGAGACTGCTCGACGTCGAGGCGCCACGCACCGCCTCCGCGGTGTGGGACGCTTTGCCGTTGGGGGGTCAAGTTTTTCACGGTAAGTTCGCGCGCAACGAGATCTACACGTTGACGCCTGCGTTTGCCTCGGAGGAACCGGGATTCGAGAATACGACGGTCACGCCCATACCCGGCGACCTTTGCTATTTCACGTTCGACGGTGTATTGGACAATCCCGCTTACGGTTACGAATCCGACGCCGCGCCGTCGGAACACTCACTGCTCATCGACCTCGCGGTCTTCTATGGTCGAAACAACTTGCTGGTCAACGGGGATGTGGGGTGGGTTCCCGGAAATGTGTTCGCCACCATCACAGATGGTCTCGACGAGTTCGCCGCGGCGTGCAATGACATCTGGATGGGTGGCGCTCGCGGCGAAACCCTGACATTTGCGCGTGCATAGAGTACGAAGAAGGGGATGGTCACGATGGCAATGGAGCGAACACGATCGGACGGACGCCGTCGGGTTCTCGAACCGATCGAGCAGGAGTCGACACCTGCGATCATCGCCCGAAAGTTGCACGATGCGATTGCGAACGGTAACTTTCCGTCCGGCTCACAATTGACCGAAGCAGGTCTCGCAGTAGACCTGGGAGTGAGCCGGGGCCCGCTGCGAGAGGCGATGCAACGCCTGACTGCAGAAGGGTTGCTGGTGAGTCACCGCAACCGAGGCTTGTTCGTCGTCTCGATGGACGACGACGACATCCGGGACATGTACATCGCCCGGACGGCCGTTGAACGTGCGGCAATAGAGCAGGTGATCGAACACGACGATCCTGCGGCGGTACAAGCTCTCACCGACGCAGTTGCGTTGATGCGTCGTCATACCGACGATCCGAACGGCGAAGACATGGCCGAAGCGGATATGCAGTTCCATCAGACGTTGGTGGAATACGCGCGGAGTCAACGTTTGTCGCGCTTGCACGGCACGATCCTCGTGGAAACGAAGATGTGTCTACGCGCGATGCGAGGAACGTATTCCTCGGGAAAGGAACGTACCGACGAACACCAGGCATTGGTGGACGCCATCGCAGCGGGAGATGCGAAGGCGGCCGACGAGCTGATGATCGAGCACATGAGAGACGGTCTCCGCCGACTGCTCTAGACGACGTGTACTGATCACCGCCCACCGATGTGAGTCAGCGCGAAGACACACTGGCCCCGAGTCCACCAGGAAGGCACAGATGGCTACGGCACACTCCTCGGCAACCTATGAGGACCTCGCACCCGATCCCGAGTCGCGAGAAGGAAAAGCTCTACTCCGCAAAGCAATTGGCGCGTCGGCGATCGGTAATGCCACCGAGTGGTACGACTACGGCGTCTACGCCGCGACCGCTACTTACCTCACGCAGGCATTCTTCCCGGGGTCGCTCGGCTCGATAGGCACCATGCTCGGGTTCGCGATCTCATTCGTCCTACGCCCGTTGGGCGGCATGATCTGGGGTCCCATTGGTGACCGGATCGGACGAAAGTCCGTGCTGGCCATGACGATTCTGTTGATCGCCGGTGCGACCGCGCTGATCGGCGTACTTCCGACACATGCCGTCGCTGGAATCTGGGCGCCGATTCTGCTGATCGCGCTTCGCGTGATCCAGGGCTTCTCCACCGGCGGTGAGTACGGCGGCGCTGCGACGTTCATGGCCGAGTATGCGCCGGACAACAAGCGCGGCAAGTACGGTTCGCTGCTGGAGTTCGGCACGCTCGCAGGGTTCAGCGCGGGCACCGCTATTGTTCTGTTCCTCGAGCTGTTGCTCTCCGACGAGCAGATGCAGACGTGGGGCTGGCGAATTCCGTTCCTGATTGCGCTGCCGCTCGGGTTGATCGGTCTGTATCTGCGCTCGCAGCTGGAAGACACCCCGGTGTTCCAGGAGCTGGACAAGCGCGACGAGATCACCGGAAGTGCCTACACCCGCTTCAAGGATCTGCTGAGCAACTACTGGAAGCCGATCCTGATCATGTTCGGCATGGTGATCGCACTCAACGTCGCGAACTACACGCTGCTGGCGTATCAGCCGACGTACTTGAAGGAGACGATCGGGCTATCGGAGTCGTCGGGTTCGACCGTGGTGCTCATCGGTCAGCTCGCGATGATGGTGGTGATTCCTTTCTTCGGCGCGGCGTCGGACAAGACCGGGCGCAAACCGATGTGGTGGATCTCGCTGATCGGGCTGTTCGTTCTCGCGATACCGCTCTACTGGTTGATGGGTAAGGGATTCGCCTGGGCGATAGTCGGATTCGTGATCCTGGGACTGTTTTACGTGCCTCAGCTGTCGACCATCTCCGCGACGTTCCCGGCGATGTTCCCCACCCAGGTCCGCTACGCAGGCTTCGCGATCTCCTACAACGTGGCGACCGCCGCGTTCGGTGGTACCGCACCGCTCGTCAACGACGCGGTGGTCAGCGACACGGGCTGGAACCTGTTTCCCGCCGTCTACATGATGGGCGCCTGTGCAATCGGCATGGTGGCGCTGATCTTCTTGAAGGAGACGGCCGGAGCGTCGCTGCGCGGCACTGAGATTCCCGAGCGGACCGATGACATCACGGTCTCGGAGAGCTCCACGGCCGCGACCTCTCGCTGATCTAGGCTCCATCGTGCAGTGCTGACGGCAGTCGACCGGTCAACCGGCGATAGGATGTCGGATATGTCGAGGCCCGAGTCGTATCACCACGGTGATCTCGCCGCAGCTCTGGTGCAGTCGGCGATCGAGTTGCTCAGCGAGGACAGCTCTGCCGAGTTGTCGTTGAGAGCTGTCGCCCGACGCGCAGGCGTCTCGCCCGCGGCGCCCTACCGGCACTTCGCCGACCGTGAGGCACTGGTCTCGAGCGTTGCTGCGGTGGGCTATCGCGAGCTGACTACGCGACTGAAAGCGGCGAGCGAGTCGCCGTCGAGCGTCGACGATGTAGCCGACATCGCCGTCGCCTACGTGCGGTTCGCGTTGGAGCGGTCGGGCCTGTTCCGCGCGATGTTCGCCGAGCGGTGCGACCCGACGAGCCCGGATCGCGTCGAGGCTGTCGAGGCGATCCGTGAGTATCTGAATACTGTTGTCGCTGCCACGGTTTCGACGTCGGAGCCAGAGGAGATCGCGACCGCGATGTGGGCGCTGGTGCACGGGCTGGCGTTCTTGTACCTCGGCGGAAAGTTCACCGAAACCTCTCCGGCTGAGATCGGCGCTCGCGTGCGTTCGACGGTGCGCGCTGTCCTCGTGCGGACGCCGTCATCCGAGTAGTTTCAGCGCCAGCAATGCGTAAGCCCTTGCGGCAGTGACCAGATCGGCGACAGCGACGGACTCGTCCGGTTGATGGGCCTGGGTGTTGATGTTGCCCGGGCCGCAGACGATGGCCCGGATGCCGAGGTCGCGACTGACGAAACCGCCGTCACACGCGGCGGTCCAGCCGCCGACGGACGTCTGGGCGCCCAGCGCGTTGAGCGCATCAACGGTTGCGGTGACCAGTGTGTGGTCGGCTGGAGTCTCGAAGCCCGGCATCTCCATGGTGACCGCGACGTCGACCTCGATGCCGTCGGAGTCGATGCCCGCGGCGGCGATACGGCCGCGTAGCCAGTCAGCGATGGCCTCTGCGCTCTCATCGGGCATCAGTCTGCGGTCGACGCCGAGGGCGGCCATCGGAGCGACGACGGAGATGCCCTGCCCGCCGCTCATCGTCCCCACGTTCCAGGTTCCAGAGCCGAGAAGACCTGCGGCGCCTGCGGTCATCGCCTCGTGGTCGGCCCGGATGATGTCGATGATCGACGCCGCCGCGTAGATCGCGCTGCGACCGTCGTCGGGGCGACCGGAGTGGGCGGCCTTGCCCCGGATGTCGATCTCCAGATACGACGCCCCGCGACACCCGCGCACGACGGCCAGGTCGGTGGGTTCGGCGACGACGCAACCGACGAAGTCGCGGGAGGTGTCGGCGCGGGCCACCAGGTCGCGGACGCCTGCGCCGTGCTCCTCCTCGTCGACGGTGCAGACCAACTGCACCGGACCGGAGAGTCGGCCCTGCTCGGCCAGCGGCGCCAACGCCGACATCGCTGCGACGACCGAGGCCAGTCCGCCCTTCATGTCGACGGTGCCGCGCCCGGTCAGCACGCCGTCGGACAGGCGGGTGCGGTAGGGATCACCGGTCCAGCCGGGACCTGCGGGGACGACGTCGGAGTGGCCCAGGAACATCAGTCCCGGCCCGTCGCCGCCGGGTAGCGTCGCGATGAGGTTGGGTCGGCCGGGCGTCACCTCGTAGCTGGTGACAGTGAAACCGGTGTCACGGCAAGCACTTTCGAGAACGGCGACCGCCAGGGCCTCGGTGCCGCCGGGGTTCTCGCTCGGAGCGTCGACCAGAGCTCTGGTGAGTGCGATGATCTCGTCCGGACGGATCCGGGCCACCACCGCGTCGGACTCGCTCACCGTCACTGGGATTCCCTTCGTGGTCGTCGGCCAGGCAGTGTCAACGTCAACTGCCAAGCCGACCTCAGCTGTTCTGTGTCACCCTCTCGCAGACATCCTCTCGCAGCTTCCGGCGAGACGTCGAATTCCCTCGTCGATGCGCTCGGGCGTGCTCGATGCGAAGCACAGACGCAGAGCGTTGCGGAACCGGCCGGTCGGCGACAGTGCGGGGCCAGGGATGAATGCGACGCCGTCGGCGAGAGCGGTCTCGAACAGTTCGCGGGTGTCGATTTCGGCGAACTCGCCGCGCAGGGTCAGCCAGAGGAAGAAGCCGCCTTCGGGGTGCGTCGTTGACACGCGGTCGCCGAAGTGGCGCTCGACCGAATCGAGCATCGCGTCCCGGCGTTCGCGGTAGAGAATCCGCAGGCCGGCGAGGTGATCCTCGAGTCCGCCGCGGGCGATGTACTCGGCGACGATGTGCTGGTTGGGCACGTTGGTGCAGGTGTCCATCGCCTGTTTGCCGTTGATGAGCAGTTGGCGCAGCGACGGGTCGGCGTCGACCCATCCGACCCGCCATCCCGGCGCGAGGATCTTGGAGAACGTCCGCACCGAGAAGATCAGCGGATCGTGCGGCGACAGGGTCTGGAACGTCGGGACGTCGTCGCCCGAGAAGCGCAGCAGGCCGTACGGATCGTCATCGATGATGACGGCGCCCCACTCGTGTGCCAGCCGCAACAGCTCGCGTCGACGCTCCTCGGAGAGGGTGACGCCCGACGGATTCTGGAACGTCGGGATCGTGTAGATCGCCTTGGGGGTGCGTCGGGTGCGAGCGACGAGGTCTTCGAGAGTGTCGACCTGCATGCCGTCGTCGTCGACGGGGACTTCGAGAAGCTGCGCGCCATACGACAGCGCGGTGGCACTGCCGTTGGTGTACGTCGGTGATTCGACGACGACGAGGTCGCCGGGGTCGACGAACAGCTTGGACGCGAGGTCGAGGCCCTGCATGCCGCCGGTGGTGATGACGAGGCGGTCGAGGCTCGACGGGGCGGGTGTGGTGGCGAGGTAGTCGACGAGAAGTTGCAGCAGCCGTGGTTCGCCCTCGGTGGCGCCGTAGGTGAACGACGAGTTGTCGAGGATCTCGCCCGCGATCTGCCGGAACTCCGCAGCGGGGACAGCCTCGTCCGCGGGTGAGCCCATCGCGAAGCGCACGATGTCGTGCGTCTGAGAGGCCAGCAGGGATGTCGACGAATCGATCATCGAGCCGACGAGATCCTTCGCACGTCCGGCGAGGGGGAGCGTGTAGTTCATGGTGGTCACTGCTGACACCTCATTTCCTGATCAATTCGCGCGGGAACGCGGTGAAGGTTTCGACGCCCGTCGGGCTCACGCGCACCGACTCGGAGAGCTCAAAACCGTAGTCGTCCATCCACATTCCGCAGACGATGTGGAACGTCATGTTGGTTTCGAGGATGGTTTCGTCCTCGGTGCGAATGCTGATGGTGCGTTCACCCCAATCGGGCGGGTAGCCGATCCCGATGGAATAGCCGAGGCGAGAGGGCTTTTCGAGACCGTACTTGGCGAGAGTCCAGTTCCAGGTCGATGCGAGCTCGCGCGTGGCGACGCCGGGTTTGATCGCGTCGAGAACGTTGTTGAGGCCCTCTGCCGTTGCGCCCGCGACGTAGTCGAGATCCTTCGACGGTGCGCTCAGCGCAACGGTGCGGGCGAGGGGACAGTGATACCGGTTGTGCGCACCGGACAATTCGACGACGACTGCCTCGTCGGGGGTAAAAGTACCCTGGTGCCAGGTCAAATGGGGAGTGTCGGCTGCGGCACCGGTCGGCATCATCGGCACGATCGCGGGGTAGTCACCACCGAACTGGTCGGTGCCGGTGATCTGCGCCTGCGAGATCGCCGCTGCCGCATCACATTGCCGCACACCGACATCGATGGTCTCGATGGCTGCGCGCATCGCCTCCGAACACACCATGCCCGCCTGACGCATGAGCTGAACCTCGGCGTCGGATTTCACCGAACGCACCCAGTTGACGAGTTCGAAGTTGTCGACGAGCTTCCACTCGGGGATGGCGTTGTGCAGAGCGCGGTAGGCCTTGGGAGAGAAGAAGTGTGAGTCCATCTCGAGTCCGACGGAGCCGCCCTTCGATGCCGGTGCGACCTGGTGACGTTGGCGTAGCGCCCACGCGACCCAGTCGAACGGGTGCACGTGCGGGCGGTGCACGTAACTTTCGGGATAGCCGACGATCTGCTCGTCGGGTAGCCAGGTGGTGCGGTGTGCGCCATGTGCGTCCATCTCGCGAGCGAAGAACAGCATCTCGCCGTCGATGGGGACGAACAGCATCTGCGG
>NZ_LZMO01000015.1:0-18414 GCF_001665715.1 Gordonia sp. 852002-10350_SCH5691597 | reverse complement strand
GTGACAGGGCCTGCGGGACCGTCGAATTCGTCGGAGACGACGTCGGCGTTGGCCGTCGTTGCGGGAGGTTCTGCGTCCGTGCGCGGGACGGTGCAGGCCGCGAGTGAGATGGCTAGTACTCCGATGAGCGCGCACGAGGCGAGCTTCATCCGGTGGTCACCGGACCCGGCTGTGAGACTTCTGGCCCGGCGACTTCTTGCTCGGCGACTGCGGGTTCGGTGTCGGAGGTGTGGTCGTCGGCAACGCGGACCCGACCGCTCGACACTCCCGCCACCACGACGGCGATCAGGATCGGGTAGATGATCAGTCGCTGGGTGCCACCCGACCCGAACCAGCCGGTCAAACCTGTTGCGTAAGCGATGAATGCGACGGTGGCGACCGTTCCGGCGAGGGCTGTGAACGCACGAACCCCAGCCGCCAGCCGTGTCGAACCGGAGAACCCGATCATCGCGAGCCCCACGGATGCGAGCACGAAGAAGGTGGTCAGCGCTGCCGAATGCTGTTGGTAATCGGTCTTCTCGGTGATGATTCCGGTGACGGCCAGTCCGACTCCCGCGATGGCCAGCGCGCCCGCGTGCGGGAACGTGACGATCCGACGCACCGCCCAGCTCGACGCCACCACCGCGATGGCCAGGCCGGTGAGAACGAAGCTGACATTCATCACCGGGTAGAGCGCACTGCACGGCCAACGTCCCTGTGGGCCACAGAATTCGAGGCCGAGTGGACCGATCTGGTCTGTCTGGTAGGAGTACTGTCCACGCCACGTCGCGGAGACCACCCATTCCGCGGCGAAGAACTGGAGCACGACGAGCGCGGCGACCAGCGTGATGCGCGGGTCGATCAGGAGTCGGATGACTTTCATGGGATGGTGCTGACCTCTCGGGGAGACTCATGGGCAGTGGCGGGCGCGCCACGACCAATCGATTTCAGGGTTCCGGCGCCGAACCCCGCGCATGTGACGAACAGGCCCGCGATGAGTGCCGCGACCCGCGTCGGGGTGCGACGTGAACGCCACGCGCCCTGGGGCAGTGTGCGGGTCGCGTATCCGCGCTCGGTGGAAAGTGCTGTGTCGGTTGAGGTCAGGCGCGACAGAGTCGCCTTGGAGCGGCCCTCTTCGTAACAGCGGCGCGTGAAGTAGGAGAACCGGGTGCGGTCGGGTGACACCGCATGTCGGACACGGAAATCCGTGTCGCGCAGGATCGTCGAATTCGGGAACTGTTGGCGCAGAGCGATTCCCATGAGCGTCTCTTCGCATCCGGAGGGAAGATCGGCGTGCCGACCGAGTGCCGTCGAGAAGCCTCCGACGGCCTCGAGCCGATCGCGTCGTACCGCCATCGCCGCACCGATCGGATTGCGGATCTGTGCACCGTGTCCCGGTAGGCCGCGATAGTCGCAGCCGACGACCCAGCCGAACTCCTCGGGGAACCATCTCGGCCGGGGAGCAAGCCACTGGGCATCGACTGCACCGCCCAGGGCGCTGATGTCGTCGCCGGCGAATCGCGATCGAACGGCGGCGAACGATCCGGGTACCGGCTCGGCGTCGTCGTCGATGAAGACCAAGACGTCACCACGTGCAGTGCGAGTGCCGGTGTTACGAGCCTCGGACAGTCCTCGCGGTCCCGCTGATGCGACGACGGTGACCGCGGACTGGTCAGTGGAGAACTGCGCTGTCAGTGAGGTGAGCAGGTCGTCGTTGTGATCGACCACGACGATGAGCTCGTCGACGTCGAGGAGTTGTGCGCGTGTCGCGGCGATGGCGCGCGTGAGGAGCGCTGCGCGGTCGGAGGTGTAGCAGCAGATGATCGCCGACAGGGTGGGCGCAGTGGACTGCTGATGCGGGTGCGACAACTTCGACTCCGGACGGCATGCGGGACGGCGGACCACGGTAGCCTAACCCATAAGGATTAGGGAAGGCTAACCAAACTAGTCGGATGTGATCGACGTACTACCGCGGTGCGGGGATCGTCTCTCCGAGCACCGCCAACGCCTGTGCCGGTACGTCCGCGAGTGCGGCTGCCACAGCGTCGGCTGGAAAGACGTCGTCGCGGAACGTCGCTGTGAGACACAGACTTCCGGCGACCGATGCACTCGTGACGGTGATCCCGGTGGGTGATGGAGGCTCGGCGATGCCGATGACCAATGCCTTCTCGGTGTCGGAGAAGTTCCACCGCTGATTACGTCCCGGTACGACGCCGCCCGAGGAGTGCAGTAGGTCGATCGCCGCCTCGCCCGCGGGCGCCCACGACTGTTGCCCGGTCGCCGCCACCCGTCTTCGGCGCTGTCCCCTCGCGGCAGCTCTCGACTTTGCCGCTGTCACAAGGAGATTCGCGACGGGGCGACCCATCGACGACGCCGCTGACAATTCTGCCTGCAGTGCGTCGGGCGCTGTGTCGGGGAGTACGACGAAGTCGAGGCCGGCAGCGAAGTTCGCCATGGTTCCCACGGATCGGGGGAGATAGGCCCTCGCGTCGAACGGAAGTGTGACCATCGGATTCACGCGCAGCCCGGCGGCGGTCAGCGCGCGCACGAGCGCGACGGTGTGCAGCGTGAACATTCCGACGCCTGACGCGCGCGACGTGCGCGCCGCGCGCATCGAGTCGACGACGTCGCGTGGTGTTCGCGCGAACACGCTTGTCGCCTGTCGCGGCGGATCGACCGGTACGAGGGTTGACGGTTGCGGTGCTCGGTAGTCGCGCGACCGATGCATGTGGGCCAGCGCGCGCAGCCGCCGTGGATTCGACAGCACAGCTGCACCCGCGATCGCGAGGGCACGCGTCGGCGTCCACCAGCGCGGAGATGCCGCGATGGTTTCGGGGATCTCCTCGCTGAGCAGAACGTCGACGATGGTGTTGAGGAGCGTGGTGTCGCCGAGGCCGTGGTCGTAGTCGATTGCCAGGTAGCGGCCACTGAGTACGACGCGCAGATGCCGAGGTGGAAGCGCCGCCACTAGGTCGAGCAACGCCAGGGGATCGTCGGTCGGTGGCGCGGTGTGGACGGCGTCGGCCAACCTGTCGGGCGCGTATGACCAGGCGCGACGATCGTGTGATGGTACGAGCCCGATGCGTGTGTGGGGGCCACGCTTCGCGAAGCGGATGAGCCGTTGCGACGCGCAGTTCGCGTCCGGGAGATCGAGCGGACCGACGACGACGGCGCTGCGATGGCCACTGTGATGCGCGTCGATGGCCGCGCCGGTGAAAGTGCGCGACGCGTCGGGGGAAGTGGCTGAACTACTCATCTTCCTGATGACTTTAACAAAGGCTTACCTAATACGCGCAGGCCGCGCCGGAGATGTCCAATTCATCTTCCGTTCACCTTCGGTGCCCGGTACGTCCACCACGGCACCCTACTGTCATTGCGACCGGGCAAAGCCGCTTGGCGGGACTGCCATGTTCTGATGCTGGAGGGAACCAGAAAGTGAAATTGAGTCGTACAGGAGCCGCTGTCGCCGTGATGGCCGCCAGCTCCGCCCTCGTTCTCGGTGCGTGTAGCAGCAATGCTGACAAGGGCGGCACGAGCGCAGCGCCCGCCTCAGCGGTGACTGACATCAAGTGCGAGGGCAAGCAGTCACTCAAGGCGAGTGGTTCGACAGCCCAGGCCAACGCCATGAAGATCTTCTCCACCTCGTTTGCGAAGACCTGCCCCGGTCACGAGCTCGCCTACGGTGGCGGAGGCTCGGGACAGGGTGTCTCCGACTTCACGCAGAATCTCACCGACTTCGGTGGCTCCGACTCGCCGCTGAAGGGCGACGAGATCCAGAAGGCCGCACAGCGCTGTGGCTCGGAAGCATGGCAGCTGCCGCTCGTGTTCGGTCCGATCGCCGTGACCTACAACGTCGATGGTGTCAACGATCTCGCGCTGTCGGGTCCGACGCTCTCCAAGATCTTCAGCGGCGAGGCAAAGACCTGGAACGATCCGGCGATTGCCGCCGACAACCCGGGCAAGACCCTTCCCAGCACTGCTATCAGCGTGATCTACCGTGCTGACCAGTCGGGCACGACGGACAACTTCCAGAAGTACCTGACCGCCGCGGGCGGATGGACCAAGGGTGCGGGCAAGACCTTCAACGGTGGTGTCGGCGAGGGCAAGCAGGGCAACCCCGGCGTTGGTTCCGCAGTGAAGCCGACCCCCGGATCGATCGCCTACGTCGAGTGGGCGTACGCGCAGTCCAACAAGCTGTCGATGGCGAAGATCATCACCGATCAGGACAAGAGCGGTGTGGAGCTGAACTCTGAGACCGGCGGTAAGACCATCGCGGCGGCGACTCTCAAGAACGGTCCCGACAACCACAACATGGTCATCGACACCGAATCGTTCTACAAGCCGACCGAGGCGGGCGCGTACCCGATCATTCTGGCAACATACTCGATCGTCTGCTCGAAGTACGCCGATACTTCGGTTGGCCAGGGTGTCAAGACGTTCCTCTCGGTGGCGTCTGCACCGCAGAACCAGGGCCAGGATCTGGTCAACGCGGGCTACATCCCGCTGCCGAGCGAATTCCAGCAGAAGCTGACTTCGTCGATCAACGCCCTTCAGTAATCACACGAAAACACCGACCCGAAGCGATATGAGTTATGTCTGTGGATGACACCACCGGTGTGGGCCGGGGGAAGGCGGAGACCCCGCCCGAACCCGGCACGCAGCCTCCCGAATCGTCCGACCAGTTGCCTCCGGATTCCGAGGAGCAGCTCGAAGAGCAGCTCCACCCGGGCCTGCGCAGCCACCGCGGCGCACTCGGCGACCAGCTTTTCTCCTACCTCGCGCGGGGCACGGGTTTCTTCGTGGTCGTCCTCGTCGCCGGTATCGGCATTGCACTGATCGTCAATGCCATACCGGCGATGCTGGCGAACCACGCCAACTTCATCTTCTCGTCCCAGTGGGACGTCAGTTCGGCGAACTTCGACAACGACACGGTGCGTTTCGGCATCTGGGAGTTGTTCCGCGCGACGGTCCTGACCTCGCTGTTCGCCCTGGTCATCGCCACCCCGATCGCGATCGGCATCGCGGTGTTCCTCGTGGAGTACGCCCCGCGACAGGTCGCCCGCCCGCTCGCCGCGGTCATCGATCTGCTCGCGGCGGTGCCGTCGATCATCTTCGGTCTCTGGGGCATCTACGTCCTCGCGCCGGTGATCGCGCCGTTCGCGGAGAGGCTCAACAGCGTGCTCGGCTGGTTCTTCCTCTTCTCCGCCGGTAGCACGTCAGTCAGCGGCGGCGGCACGATCTTCACCGCGGGCATCGTGCTCGCGATCATGATGCTGCCGATCATCACCTCGATCACCCGAGAGGTGCTGCGCCAGACCCCTCCCGGCCAGAAAGAAGCGGCACTGGCCCTCGGTGCGACGAAGTGGGAGGTCATCCGGATGACCTCGTTCCCGTACGGACGCTCCGGCATGATCGCCGCGGCGATGCTGGCGCTCGGACGTGCGCTCGGCGAGACCATCGCCGTCATGATCATCCTGAGTGCCGCCGTCGGCCGCCTCAAGTGGTCGCTGTTCGAAGGCGGCGACACGTTCGCGTCGAAGATCGCTCGCGACGTCGGCGAGTTCGTCGGTAGCCAGGACACCCAGAGCGCCTACATCGCGGCCGGTCTGGTGCTGTTCCTCCTGACATTCGTGGTGAACGCGGTCGCTCGCACGGTCGCAGGCGGAAAGGTCAACGGATGAGCATCGCACTCGATAAGGGCGCAGGCGGCGGCCCGGTCAAACAACATCCGTCGGCATTCCGCGAGATCTCGCTGAGCCGTCGAATCCGCAACAACGGTGCGCGCGCCGCTTTCTTCATCTGCTTCGCGCTCGGCGTCATTCCACTGGTGTGGTTGCTGTGGACGGTGCTCTCGAATGGAGCGAGCGCCATCACCGACCCGAACTGGTGGTTCGGCGACGGCTACGCAGTCGACACCACAACCGACTACGGCGCGGGAATCGCGCCCGCGATCGTCGGTTCGATCATCCAGGCGCTCGTCGCCACGATCATCTCGGTCCCGATCGCGGTGCTCACGGCCGTTCTCCTGGTCGAGTACCCGACGTCGAAGCTGGTCAAACCGGTCAGCTTCATGGTCGACATTCTCGCGGGCGTGCCGTCGATCGTCGCGACGCTGTTCATCTTCACGGTGTTCGTCATCGGACTCTCGATGGGACAGAGCGCCTTCATGGTCAGTCTCGCGCTCATCCTGCTGATGATCCCGATCGTCGTCCGATCGTCGGAGGAGATGCTCAAGCTCGTACCCGACGAACTGCGCGAGGCGTCGTACGCACTGGGCATCCCCAAGTGGAAGACGATCATGCGTGTCGTGATCCCGACCGCGCTGTCGGGCATGCTCAGCGGCATCTTCCTCGCCATCGCACGCATCATGGGTGAGACCGCCCCAGTCCTGATCCTCGCGGGTCCGGCGAGTTCGCTGGTCAAGACCAACCCCTTCGAGGGCGGTATGAACTCGCTGCCTCTGTTCATCAAGGACATGTGGGCGGCGAGTCAGCCGGCGTCGTCGTTCTACTACTGGGGTGCAGCGCTGACGCTGATCATCATCATCGCCATCCTCAACATCGTCGCAGCGCTGCTCGCGAAGTTCCTGGCACCCAAGTCCAGGTAAGACCGCACGCCCAGCAACAGCGTCGTACATCAACAGCACGAGAGAGTAATGCCATGGCCAAGCGCCTCGACATCAAAGACCTGAATATCTACTACAGCAAGTTCCACGCCGTGAAGGAAGTGACTCTTGCAGTGCCGCCGCGCAGCATCACCGCGTTCATCGGTCCGTCGGGCTGCGGCAAGTCGACGGTGCTGCGCACGCTCAATCGCATGCACGAGGAGATTCCCGGCGCATACGCGGTCGGCAGTGTGCTGCTCGACGGTGAGGACATCTACTCCAAAGAGGTCAACCCGACGAGCGTCCGTACGACGATCGGCATGGTGTTCCAGCGGCCCAATCCCTTCCCGACCATGTCGATCCGAGACAACGTCGTCGCAGGTCTTCGCCTGCAGGGCATTCGCAACAAGAAGCAGCTCAACGAGGTGGCCGAGCGAAGCCTTCGCGGCGCCAACCTGTGGGAAGAGGTCAAGGACCGCCTCGACAAGCCCGGTGGCGGTCTCTCGGGTGGTCAGCAGCAGCGACTGTGCATCGCGCGTGCCATCGCGGTCTCGCCGGACGTCCTGCTGATGGATGAGCCGTGCTCTGCGCTCGATCCGATCTCGACGCTGGCCATCGAGGATCTGATGGGCGAGCTGAAGAAGGACTTCACGATCGTCATCGTCACGCACAACATGCAGCAGGCTGCGCGTGTCAGTGATCAGACCGCGTTCTTCAACCTCGAGGGCGTCGGCCAGCCGGGACAGTTGGTCGAGATCGGCGACACCGAGACCATCTTCACGCACCCCACCAAGCGCGAGACCGAGGACTACATCTCCGGCCGCTTCGGCTGATCACCGGCCGGGCAACGACGCACAGGCACACAAGCAGACAAAGACCCGCGACGAGGAATCGTCGCGGGTCTTTTGCGTTGATGGGGGCGCTCACATGTTGAGCAACAGTATGACCAGCAGAGCGACGAGCGACAGCGTCACGCCGACATAGACGAACAGCTGGCGTCGCCGGAGATGTGCTTCGGCTTCGTCGTCGGATTCGGCATTGAAATCGGGTTCTGCCGGATAGTGCACGCCCATGGCGCTCACCCTAGACTGCGCGCCTGGTGTGCGTGAAGTCAGGACGCCCTCCACGACGAGAAACGTCGGTGAATCACATCCGAACCGGGGTGTGATCCACCGACGTCGGTGGTGGGGGTGTGTCGGGAAGCGTCTGTGCTTTAAGAAGCGTCTAGGAACTGCTCGGGCGTCTGGCCGGTGGCCTGGAAGACGACCCGACGGCCGATGAGTACGGCGTGGTCGGCGAAGCGCTCGTAGTATCGGCCCAGCAGGGTGACGTCGACGGCTGCGGCAACTCCGTGCTGCCAGTCCCGGTCCATCAGCACCGTGAACAGGTGGCGGTGGAGATCGTCCATGGCGTCGTCGTCTTCTTGTAGACGAACCGCAGCCTCGGGATCTTGCGTGTCGAGGACCTCGCGCGCGTTGGTGGCGAGCTGGACTGCCAGCCTGCCCATCTCGGCGAAGTAGCCGTTGACCTCTTCGGGCAGGGCCTTAGCGGGATGGCGTCGTCGGGCGACCTTGGCGACGTGCAGCGCCAGCGCGCCCATACGGTCGACGTCTGCGACGATCTGGAACCCACTGACAACTCCGCGCAGGTCGCCTGCGACGGGAGCCTGGAGCGCGAGAAGCGCGAACGCCTGCTCCTCGGCGCGCGCGGACAGTTCGGACAGTTTGTCGTTCTCCGACAGCACTTCCTCGGCAATGGCGAGATCGGCCTGCAAGAGGGCCTGGGTGGCACGGTCCATTGCTGAACCGGCCAGATCGCACATTTCTCCGAGCACCGCATTCAGTGAATGCAGCTGTTCTTGATACGCGGTACGCATACCCTCAAGGGTACTGTGCGTGCCGCAGATCACGATCTTCCGCGTGGTGAACACACCGTGAACGCGCGGTGAGTAGCTCTGCTCGCGCACCTGCGCCCGTCAGGAGCAGGTGGTGTCGCCCGCGTTGGTCACCGCGAGATCGTTGGGCAGATTGCTGGAGTTCGCCGCTGGAGGCAGTGCCTGCGCCGATAGCGTCTCGCCTGCGGCGGGAGCACTGGTGACGCTGCCGGCGAAGTCGCTGCCGAGAATGACCTCGACGCCCGACTTCACTGTCTTGTCGCTCTGGATCTTGGCGCCGGGGAACATCGCGGCGAGTGTCGCAGCAGAGTCCTGTTCACCCGGCCCGTAGCGCACGACGGTATCTGTGCGGTTCTCCGATGCATCCGCGACGCCGCGGACGTCGAAGCCCTGGGCGGTCAGCTGGTCGGACGCGTCGGCGGCTTGCCCGGCCTTGCCCGTGCCGTTGAGCACACGCACCCCGACGTTGCTCGGGTTCTGCGCGGTAGCCGAGACCGTCGACGGCGTCTGCGACGTACTCGTGGTGGCGCCGGCCGCCGTGGTCTGCTTCTTCGACGAACTGCTCTGCTTCTTCTTCGCGGCCTGCTCGCCGGGGAGCGGATCGTCGTCGATGATCGCGTTGAAGATGGCGTTGATGTCGTCGGTGCGCGGGATCTCGTTATTCGAGCCGTCGGTCGCCGTACCCGACGTCGGGATGGTCAGGAACGTCACGCGACCCGCCTCGATACCCTGCATCGAGTCGGCGAGTTTGAGCAGTGACTGCGTGTCGACGCCGTCGACGTAGCTGTTCTTGATGAAGGTGTTGACGATGCTGTTGAGCTTGGCCGGATTGGACAGGACGTTGCCTGAGAGCGTCGACCGCAGCAGTGACGACATGAACAATTGTTGGCGCTTGATGCGTCCGTAGTCGCCGTTGCCCTCCGTCGACACCGTGCGGGCGCGGACGTAGTTGAGCGCCTTGCGGCCGGTGATCGTCTGCTTGCCCGGCTTGGAGAGGATCTGGCCGAGTTCGTAGTCGTACACCGGCGTCGTGGAGCACACCTCGACGCCGCCGACTGCGCGCACGATCTTCTCGAAGCCGGAGAAGTCCATCCCGATGAAGTGGTTGATGTTCAGACCACTCATCTCGGTGATGACCTTGACCAGGCACTTCGGTCCACCGTCGGCGTAGACGCTGTTCAGTTTCACCTGGCTGGCCGCGGGTAGGTCGCCGGTATAGGTTCCGGCGTCGTTGTCCCAATCCTGACATTCGGGTCGGTCGACCTGCAGATCCCGCGGGAACGAGACCGCAACCACGCGGCTGCGGTTGGCGGGGATGTTGACCAGGATCACCGTGTCAGAACGTGCGCCCTCGGCGTCGGCCGTGGTGCCCGCGCCAACCTTGCCGTTCTTGCCGCTGCGGGTGTCGGTACCGACGATCAGGTAGTTCTCGTCGCCGTACTGGGCGTCTTTGTTGCGAATGTTCGTGTCGTCGGGGTCGACGGCGGCGATGGTCCGCCAATCGCTGTTCTTCGACTTCATGTACCCCCACACGAAGCCGGTCCCGACGAGCGCCATGACGCACGCGATGGCGACCATGATGCGGCCGGTGAAAGCCACATTCTGACGTGTCGAGCGGTTGTGACGTCGACGCCCAACACTCTGTGGTCGTGAACGCAGCGCGATCGTCTCGGTGAGATCCGGCGTCGGCTCGAGCGGTGGGGACGCCGGTTTCTGATCCGCCTCGGGAGCCGACGACTCGGCGGGCGCATCGTTCGGGGTGGCGGCGGTGGGGGCGTCGGGTTCGCGGTGCGACTCCTGCGCCCGCGATTCCTCGACGACCCGCTCCGTGGTCGCCCTGTCACTGAGGTCGACGACGGGCGCAGGCGTGGCACCGACGATCGGGATCTTGCGCGTGACCTCGTTGGCCCCTGGCGTGTCGGAGCTGGCCCCTGGCGTCTCGGACTTGGCCCCCGGCGTCTCGGAGGGGCGCTTCGACGCGTCATCCGCGGGAGCGCGGTTGCCACGCCGTGCCCGACGAAGGCCGGAACGGCCGCCGACGCGCGGAATGGCCTCGGTCGGCGACGAATCGCCGCGCGGCTGCCTGCTGGAAGTCGACGGCTGGTCAGCACGTGGCGAGCTGTCAGAAGGGGAATCGGAGCGTGCGCCGGGATCGGCGTTCATCTGCTCCATCAACTCGCGGACGGTCATTCGACTGCGGCCGCGGACGTATCGATCGGCGGCGCGCGGCTCACGCAGCCTGCCGTCATTGGGGTTCGATGAGCGTGACGTGCGTGGAGTTGATGACGATGACGAGTCGTCCCGGTCGCCCGGCTCGTCGCCGTGCGGCTTGGGTGTCCAACGACTCACGTCACAAATCCTCGTACCCCGTGGTGAGGCTGCCGCCCGTCGGGGCTGAACGCTGCGGCGAGCAGGAAGAACTCAGATCCCGCCTTGGGACCTTCGGACATAGTACTGATAGGTCCTGAGAAGCGCCTCAGCCGCCGGAGTGCATGACCTCTGCACCCGCGGGGACAACGTCTTCGTAGGGGTCGTCGAGCCAACCGTCGGGGAGTGCGACCTTGGCGGGCGATCCCTGCCGACCACGTGGACCGTGCCCGTCCTCGGGAAATGGCGTATCGGCGGGAAGTGACCCGACGAGGTCGCGGAGTTCGTCGAGCGTCGACACCAGCGACATGCGCGAACGGATCTCCGAACCGGCCGGGAATCCGCGCAGATACCAGGCGACGTGTTTGCGCATCTCGCGCATGCCCTTGTCCTCGCCGTGGTGATCGGCGAGCAACTCGCCGTGCCTGACGATGATCTGCGCGACCTCACCGAGGTTCGGCGCAGCGGGTGCGGGCAGCCCATTGAGTTCAGCGGCGAGTTCGGCGAACAGCCACGGCCTGCCGAGGCAGCCGCGTCCCACGACGACGCCGTCGCATCCGGTCTGCGCCATCATGGCCACGGCGTCCCGGGGTTCGAAGATGTCGCCGTTGCCGAGCACCGGCACGTCGGTCACGTGCTCCTTGAGACGGGCGATCTCGGCCCAGCCAGCCTCGCCGGAGTACCGTTGCGAAGCCGTACGGGCATGGAGCGCAACAGCTTTCGCGCCCTCGGCCGCAGCGATGCGCCCGGCGTCGAGGTGCGTGTGGTGCTCGTCGTCGATCCCGATGCGGAACTTGACGGTGACGGGGATGTCGGTGCCCTCGGTCGCCTTGACCGCGGCCGCGACGATGCGTTGGAAGAGGGTGCGCTTGTAGGGGATCGCGGAGCCGCCACCCTTGCGGGTCACCTTCGGCACCGGGCAACCGAAGTTCATGTCGATGTGGTCGGCGAGATTCTCGTCGACGATCATCTTGGCTGCCTCGTAGGTGTAGCGCGGATCGACCGTGTACAGCTGCATCGACCGCGGATTCTCGTCCGGGCCGAACGTGGTCATGTGCATGGTGACCGGATGCCGCTCGACGAGCGCTCGTGCGGTGACCATCTCGCATACGTACAGACCCGACACCGTGCCGGTGCGGGCCAATTCGAGTTCGCGACACAGCGTCCGGAACGCCACGTTGGTGACGCCTGCCATCGGCGCGAGCACCACGGGACTCGCGAGTTCGATCGTGCCGATTCGCAGGGGGGAGTCACGCATAGGGGTGTCACGCAGCGGAGTGTCGCGCGGCGGCGTGGCGTGCGCAGCCGACAGCGCACCGGCGCCCTCGTGGATTGTGGAGGGCGCCGGCGCTGCTGGGGTTCGGATCGTCGTCGTCAAGCCAATGGTTGCGTCAGGACGCCTGACGCTCGCGCTTCTTGGCTTCGCGGGCGAGTGCGCGGTCGCGCATCTCCTCGAACTTGATGGTGTCCTTCTCGAGCTGCTCGAGGAAGGCTGCGAGCTCTTCGCGGGTCTTGTCGCCCTCGGCGGAGAAGTCGTCGCGATCGAAGACGTTCCACTTGCGCAGGACGGGCTGGATGACCTCTTCGAGGTGCTGGCGCAGGTCGTAGATGCCGTGCTTGGCCATCAACACGCCGTGGCGGCGGAAGTTGGGCATTCCGGCGCCGGGCATCTGGAAGTTGGTGACGATGTCGGTCACGGCACGCAGCGTCTGGTCGGGAGCGATGTCCATTCCTGCGCCGCAGATGTTGCGGTAGAAGATCATGTGCAGGTTCTCGTCGGCAGCGATGCGCTGAAGCATCTTGTCGGCGATCGGATCGTTGCACGCCTTACCGGTGTTGCGGTGGCTGACGCGCGTGGCGAGCTCCTGGAACGTCACGTAGGCGACGGAGTGCAGCAGGCCCATCTCGCCGCCCTTCTCCATCATCTCCTCGACGCGGTCGCCTGCGGCGGACTCGGGTGAGTAACCGTTGGTCATGTGGACCATGCGGTCGGCCTCGAGCTGGGCGGGGTCGACGCCGCGCGTCACCGTGAGGTAGTCGCGCATGACGATCGAGTGCCGGTTCTCCTCGGCGGTCCAGCGACCGACCCAGAAGCCCCATGCCGAATCCATCGAGAAGTTGTCGGCGATCACCCGGTGGTAGGAGGGCAGGTTGTCCTCGGTCAGCAGGTTGGTGATCATCGCGGCCTTCGCGACCTCATCGAGCTGCGACTGTTCGGGGTCGTAGTCGACGCCGCCGAGCGCGGCGAAGTTACGACCCTCGTCCCAGGGGACGTAGTCGTGCGGGTTCCAGCTCTTCGCGATCTTCAGGTGCCGGTTGACGTTGTCCTCGGCAACCGGTGCCAACTCGCGGAGCAGATCGAGCTGAGTGAGCTCACGTGCCATTGTTCGTTCCTCCGAACGGTCCACATCGAAACAGGTCGGACTGTCGTAGTCTCCGACTGTCGTCTCTGGTTGTCATGCCTGGCTCGGTGACCGACATGCATTCAAGTCAGTCAGTAAGGTTACGGCACCGAGCAGGCGTTACCCAAGTACGCACTTACGGTGTCGTAACTTGGCTCGCAAGCGTTACCCCCGAAACGCTCGGCCGAACGTCGACGCCCACGTGGCGGCGTCGTCGTCAAGGGTACCGAGTTCGCGCGCCTTGTCACACCACTGCATTGCGGCGATGCCGAACTCCTTGGGGTTGTAGATGTCCTCCTCGCACCTCCACAGACCGTCGCCGGCGTACGTGATGATCGAAATGTTGGTCGCGGTGATGACGCTTCCGTCGCCGGGATCGCACATCGGATTGTCGACTTCGAAGATCACGCGGCCGGTCGGGGCGTCGAACACCTTCCACAGATTGGGGAAGGCAACCATGTGGTCGCCGGGGAAGCGGGTCATCGTCTTCACGATCCACGGTCGGATCTCATCCCTGCCGTGCATGGTGCCGAGCGCGTGCTCGATGTAGTCGGCGTCGGGGGTGAAGAGGTCGGCGAAGCGCGCCCAGGCAGCAGGCGCCTCGGACGGCTCGGCGCGGGCATGCGCCGCGATGCCTGCGACGGTGGCCTCGAAGACGTCGAACGCCTCCGACAACTCATCGAGCTCGAACGGGGTCGGCGAGAATCGGGCATCCGCGGCAGACGCGGCGTTTTCGGTGCGCATCCGGCTGATCGTAGGGAACTACGGCGGGTGCGCGAAGCGTTATGGAAAAGGAGCGCGACGACGCACAGACGTGGTTCGATTTCATCATCGACCCGTCGACGTAGACGGGCGTGCGCGACGGCGCGGGCGAGCAGGATGCGGAGGATTTGCGATGGAGCGGCTGAGCGGTTTGGACGCCTCGTTCCTGTACATGGAGACGCGGTCGCAGTTGATGCAGATCATCGGCCTGATCGAGGTTGATCCGTCGACGATTCTGGGTGGGTATTCGTTCGGCCGTATCCGTGATCAGATGCGACAGCTCGTCCGTGCGACCCCGAAATTTCGACGCAAGCTCGACAACTCGCTGATCAACATCGACCACCCCGCGTGGGTGGAGGACGACCATTTCGACATCGACCGGCACGTGCACCGCGTGGCGGTTCCGGCGCCGGGCGGGATCGGCGAGGTCACCGAGCTCTGTGGACATCTGGCCGGGCAGACCCTCGACCGCGCGAAGCCGTTGTGGGAACTGTGGGTCATCGAGGGCCTGTCCAACGGGCGGATCATGATCATGCTGCGGATGCACCACGCCGCGGTCGACGGTGTCGGCAGCGCCGAGGTGCTCTCGCAGCTCTTCTCGCTCTCGCCCGAGCAACCCGACCTCGACGCCGATCTGCTGCATCAGACCGCAGGCGGGTCGTCGCATGCGGTGCTCGCCGCGACGGGTGCGGTCCACTACCTGATCCGACGTCCGATCGCGATGGCGCGTCTGCTGCCGGAGACGGTCGCGGTTCCGTTCGCGTGGCTGCGTCGGGCGCGCTCGCACGAGGCGATGCCCGCACCGTTCGGGGCGCCGCGAACCCGATTCAACGGCCCCATCACACCGCACCGTTCGATCGCACTGACCCAGCTCTCCCTCGCCGACATCAAGCGCGTCAAGAACCGGTTCGGAGTCAAGGTCAACGACGTCGTGCTGGCGATCACCGGCGGGGCGCTCCGTGAATATCTGTTGGCGCACAACGAGCTGCCGGACAGGCCGCTCGTCGCGATGGTGCCGGTGTCGGTTCACGGCGCCGACGACAGCGGGTTGATGGTGGAGGGCACCAACAAGGTGTCGGGCATGTTCACGCAATTGGCCTCCGACGTCGCCGATCCCGTCGAACGGATCGAGCGTGCCGCCGAGCTCTCGCGAAAAGCGAAGGCGCACCACGCCGACATCGACGCGAACATCCTGCGTGCCTGGGCCCAGTTCGCGCCCGGCACCACGATGTCGACGCTGATGAAGTTCTACGGCGACCGGAAGTTGGCGCTCAAGCACCCTCCGGTCTTCAACGTGACGGTGTCGAACGTCGCGGGCGCCGACATCCCGGTGTACTTCTGCGGCGCGCGCGTGACGGCGGTCTACCCGCTCGGGCCGATCTTCCACGGGCTCGGGCTCAACATCACGGTGTTCTCGGCCGACGGCGAGCTCAACGTCGGAATCCTCGGGTGCACCGATCAGATCCCCGATATCGACTTCCTCGCCCACGCGTTCGACGAACAGCTCAAGACGCTTCTCGAGGTGTGCGGCGACTGAGGTCTTGCGGTGATGGGGTCTTGCGGTGATGGGGTCATCTGGTCACTAAGCTTTGCCCTGTGTCCATCTATCGCCACGGATTCGCCCGAGTAGCGGGCGCGGTGCCCGTCGTCCGTATCGCCGACCCGGCGGCCAACGCGCAGGCCACCGTCGAATTGATGCGGCAGGCGGCCACCGAGGGGGCCGCATTCGTCGTGTTCCCCGAGATGGGGCTCACCGGATACAGCATCGACGATCTGGTCCAACAGGATGCGGTGATCGACGCCGCGCTCGACGCGCTCGCCACCGTCGTCGCCGCGAGTGAGGGCCTGCGCCCGCTGGTGGCCGTCGGACTGCCGCTCGTCGTCGACGCCGGGCTGTACAACTGCGCGGTCCTGCTGCGTGATGGTCGGATTCTCGGCGTCGTACCTAAGGCGTTCCTGCCGAATTACCGCGAGTTCTACGACAAGCGGTATTTCAGCGCTGCCCGCGACGCACTCGCCGACACGGTGACGCTGCTCGGACAAACGGTGCCGTTCGGCACCGACCTGATCTTCGACGCCGTCGACCTGCCCGGTTTCGCACTGCATCTCGAGGTCTGCGAGGACGCCTGGGTGCCCATCCCGCCGAGTACCTGGGCCGCCCTCGGAGGTGCGACGGTTCTCGCGAACCTGTCGGGTTCGCCGGTCACGATCGGCAAGGAGTCGTATCGGAAGTCGTTGTGCACCAGCCTCTCTGCCCGGTGTATTGCCGCCTACGTCTACGTTGCGGCCGGATATGGCGAATCCACAACCGATCTCGCGTGGGACGGAGATGCGCTGATCGCCGAGAACGGCGGACTACTCACTCGCAGTGAGGGATTCGCGACGACCGAGCAACTCGTCGTCGCCGACGTCGACCTCGACCGGCTACGCCAGGAGCGCATCCGGATGGGCAGCTTCCACGATCAGGTCGGCGACCTCAAGGATCGTCTGACGTCGTTGCGCCACATCGACTTCGAGTTCGGCGACCTCGACCTCGCCGTCGACGATGATCTGCGACGCTCGGTCGCACGCTTCCCGTTCGTTCCCGCCGACGCCGCTGACCGTGACGAACGGTGCCGCGAGGTGCGCGACATCCAGGTTCAGGGCCTGGCCGCACGTCTGCGCGCCACCGGCATCGACAAGATCGTCATCGGGGTGTCCGGTGGCCTCGATTCGACGCTCGCATTGCTCGTCGCCGTCGACACCTTCGACCGACTCGGCCTGCCGCGCACCAACATCCTCGCGTACACGATGCCGGGATTCGCCACCGGCGGCGCGACGCTACGACGCGCACATGTGCTGATGGATTCTCTCGGGGTCAGCGGCACCGAACTCGACATCCGGCCGTCGTGTGAGCAGATGCTCGCCGACATCGGACATCCCTATGCCAAGGGCGAGAAGGTCTTCGACGTGACCTTCGAGAATGTGCAGGCAGGCGAGCGGACGTCGCACCTGTTCCGGCTGGCGAACTTCCACGGGGGAATCGTGCTCGGGACCGGCGATCTGTCCGAACTCGCGCTGGGGTGGTGCACCTACGGCGTCGGCGACCAAATGTCGCACTACAACGTCAACACGTCGGTCCCGAAGACGTTGATCCAGTACCTGATTCGCTGGATGATCTCGACCGGGCAGTACTCGCAGGAGACCACCGATACGCTCGCCGAGATCCTCGACGACGTGATCTCACCCGAACTCGTCCCGCCCGGCGAAGACGGCGCGATCCAGAGCACAGAGGACACCGTCGGCCCCTACGAACTGCACGACTTCTTCCTGTACTACCTCACGCGGTTCGGCTACCGCCCCGACAAGATCGCCTACCTCGCGGGCCAGGCGTGGGGCGACCGGGAACGCGGTGCGTGGTCGGAGCTGATCGCGCCGGAGCGTCGAAATCAGTACGACGCCGCGACCATTGAGCACTGGCTCTCGACGTTCCTGAAGCGATTCATGAGCAACCAGTTCAAGCGCACCGCGATGCCCAACGGGCCGAAAATCGGTTCGGGCGGGTCGCTGTCGCCGCGCGGCGACTGGCGCTCGCCGTCGGACGCCTCCGCCCGCACCTGGCTGGACCAGCTCAAGGGCAGCTGATGTCGCGGCAGCTCTAGAGCCCCAAATCCTTCGCGATGATCGTCTTCATCACCTCGTTGGTGCCGCCGTAGATCCGGGAGACGCGGGTGTCGGCGTAGAGCCGCGCGATGGGGTACTCGGTGATGTAGCCGTATCCGCCGTGCAATTGCAGGCACTTGTCGATGACGCGGCCGGCGGTCTCGGTGGCGAAGAGCTTGGCGCGCGCGGCGTCGGCCACCGACAGTTCGCCCCGGTTGTGGAGGATCAACGCCTGGTCGACGAACTGCTGCACCGCCGCGACGTCGGCCGAGCACTCGGCCAGCACGAACTTGGTGTTCTGGAACGACGCAACGGGCCTGCCGAACACGTCGCGCTCACGGGTGTAGGCGAGGGCGTGTTGCAGAGCAGCGTTCGCGGTTGCCGACGCCCCGATGGCGATGCTCAGGCGCTCCTGCGCCAGGTTGTGTGTGAGGTAGGAGAAACCCTTGCCCTCCTCGCCGAGCCGGTCCTCGACGGGCACGCGCACCGATGAGAAGGAGAGTTCGGCGGTATCGGACGCCTTGAGTCCGATCTTCTCCAGCTTCCGTCCGACGGCGCAAAGACATTCATCACGGGTGGCGCACTGGCCGACCGCATTCTGGTGGTGTGCCGCACCGCATCGTTCGATCCCGACAATCGTCGGGCCGGACTCTCGATTCTGGTGGTGGACACCACATCCGAGGGTTTCGCCGTCGGACGGAAGCTGGAGAAGATCGGACTCAAGGCGTCCGATACCGCCGAACTCTCCTTCTCATCGGTGCGCG
>NZ_LZMO01000014.1:0-29060 GCF_001665715.1 Gordonia sp. 852002-10350_SCH5691597 | reverse complement strand
CCAACGCGAACGACGCGACCCGTACGTGCTCGCGGATCAGCAGGTCGATCCGTTCGGTGGCATCGGTGGCGTCGGCGCGGATGTTCACTCCGAAGGGCTTGTCGGTCAACGACTTCGTCTTCGCGATTGCCGCTTCCAACTCGGCGTAGGTCATCGTCGCCGACGCCACCGATGCCACCGAACGGATCGACCTGCTGATCCGCGAGCACGTACGGGTCGCGTCGTTCGCGTTGGCACCCAGGAAGGACCTGATCGCGAAGCTCAAGGACAACGGCGTCGTGGTGATCCCATCGATCGGTGCGGCCAAACACGCGGTGAAGGTCGCGTCGTGGGGTGCGGACGCGGCGATCGTGCAGGGCGGAGAAGGCGGCGGCCACACCGGACCGGTCGCGACGACGCTACTGCTTCCCTCAGTGCTGGATGCATTGCGCGACAGCGGTTCCGACATGCCAGTGGTCGCGGCGGGAGGCTTCTTCGACGGTCGGGGGCTCGCCGCGGCACTGGCATACGGAGCCGAAGGTGTCGCGATGGGTACCAGATTCCTGCTCACCGCAGACTCCGCCGTCCCCGACGCGGTGAAGCAGGAGTATCTGACGCGCACCCTCAACGACACCGTGGTCTCGGTGAAGGTCGACGGTATGCCGCATCGGGTGCTGCGCACACCACTCGTGGAGGCCCTGGAGAGCGGCAGCCCGATCCGCGCACTGTTCGCTGCGGCACGGAATGCCAACGAGTTCAAGCAGTTGACCGGCATGAAGTGGACGACGATGCTGCGCGACGGGCGTGCGATGCGTAAGTCGGGCGAGCGTAGCTGGCAGCAGGTCATCATGGCGGGTAACACCCCGATGCTGTTGCGCGCGGGTCTCGTCGAAGGTGATACGCGCGCAGGAGTTCTCGCATCCGGTCAGGTGGTCGGGATGATCGACGATCTGCCCAGCTGCGATGCCCTCATCCAATCGATCATGGACCAGGCACACGAGCGGCTGAAAGCGCTGAGCACACTGGGGTGACGCAGCGGCCGGTGCGGCGAACCGTCACCCGTGGTGGCGACGGTATGCCTCGATCGCGGCCGGATGAAGTTGCAGTCCGTAGACCTGAATGAGAGTCTGCGTATCCAGGAACTGCACTCCGACAGTACCTTTCGGGATGAGCTCCGACGCCTTGTCGACCAGGGCGTCGACCACCGCTGTGACCGCCGAGTCCGGAGTATCCGTGGTGGTGAGCAGCACGCTTGGCACGCCGATCGTCGCCGTCTCGGTGCGCGTGCCGTACATTCCCGCAGGGACAGCAACCGGTTCGTAGAGCGGGCCGTACCTTTCGCGCAGAACGGCGAGTTCGGCGGACAGGTCGAGTAGCCTGATCCCGCCCGCTGGACCATAGCCCGGTCGGGGAATGGCTGACGGGGTGGGTACGCCACCCGCCCACATCGCCGCGGCGACCATGCCCGACGCCAGTGATTCGAGCACGTTGGTCAGCGATACCGGGGCGATCTCGACATCGTCGGGCGTCATGGAGGCCGCGGCGAGGACGCGACGTCCCGTCCATTCGGTACCCGAGCCACGCGCGCCGAGGCTGATTCGCTTTCCCCTCAGATCCGCAAATGTCTGAATGTCACTTGTCGCGGGCACCGCGAACTGCACGTAGTTCTCGTAGACCCGTCCGACGGCTCGCAGCGGCCCGCCCCGCGCCGCGGCTACATCGCCGAGCGAGAGTCCGAAGTCGACGCGCCGCTGTTCCAGAAGTTCGATGTTGCGCACCGAACCGCTGGTGTTCATCGGTTCGAGGCGGGTGGAACCCTCGGCCATCGCCGACGACAGCAGTGTGGCGAACTCCGCCTGAAATCCGCCCGGCTCACCTGTCGCGATCCGGTACGTGCGCACGTCGCCACCCGCGCAACCAGCAGCAAGGAGCGGCATCGCGACGATGCCCTTGAGCAGTGTCCGGCGCCTCATACGCCTTCTCCCCCGATGTTGAGATGTGCTGGGGTATCGAGATCTGCGGGGGTGTCGAGATCTGCTGCGGCATCTCGGCGCCTCACCAACCGCACGCGAACGCTCAGTCCGCCTGCTGCAGATCTGCCGAAGTGCACGTCTCCCCCGACCGCACGGACAAGGATGTCGACGATCGCGAGCCCGAGCCCCGTTCCGTGCGCCTTGTCCCGCGTGAAGAATCGCTCCGTCAGCCTCGGCACGTCCTCGTCTGCGACTCCTGGCCCGTCGTCGGCGACCTCGATAACGACCGACTCGGGCGAGTCCTCGGGTATCCCGATCGACAGCGCGATCTCCGGATGTGGTCCGGCGTGCCGTGTCGCGTTGTCGACGAGAACGTCGATCACCTGCGCGAGCGCATCCTCGCTGATCCGTGCCTGTGTTGCCGGATCACCGAGCTCGTCGCGGAAGACCAGCCGCGCACCTCGCTCACGCACGGGCACCGACCAGAACTCGACGCGGTCGGCGAGCACGGTTGCGGCCGTACTCCATTCGTCACGACGTCCGCTGTCGAGCGTCGGGGTCTCGGCGCTGGCGAGAGTGAGGAGTTTGTCCAGGATGAGCTGCAGTCGTTGTGCCTCGGCACCGATCATCGCGAAGTCGTCAGACAACGCATCGGGAACCTCCGACTCCACGATGTCGATCCGGAACTGCAGTGCCGCCAGAGGATTACGCAGCTGGTGGGAGGCATCTGCCACCAGGCGACGCTGCATCTCGACCGATCTCAACACCGTCGCCACCAAGCCGTCGAAAGTATCGGTGAGTTGACGCACCTCAGGGGGCCCACCGGTTTTGGTGTCCGACGCAGCGCTCAGCGGCTCGTCAGCCGCCGATGTCGGAATGGACGGCAGTTCCCGTGCGAGGTCGGTCATCGCGTCGGACAGGTCCGCAAGCGGACGCAGCACCCAGCGGCTCAACACCACCGCGAGCGCGGCGAACGCGAGGATCACCAAAGCGGCGCCACCGACGATGAGCAGCCACCAGCGGGTGACGTCAGACCGCGTCGCCGCTGTCGCGGATCGCAGAACCACAGTGCCGTTCACCTGGGCGCCGCTGCCGACCGGGGCGACGAACACCGCCGAGTCGGGCCCCCACGGGGCCACATGCCGAAGCTCCGACGACTTCTCGTTGCGTAGCCCACGAGTCACCGCCGCCCGCATCTCCTGATCCGTCGGGCCGACCGACAGATCAGGGACACCGCGGGTCGAGACGATCAGCACCGAGTCTCCGTATACGTCGTGATAGGCACGGATCTCATCGGCTATACGGGCCGAATTGCCCGTCGTCACATACTCGTTCGACATCGCGGCGAACCGAGTCACATCGCTTTCACGCTGCTGCACGAACTGCCGGGTGCGGGCTTGCGACGACACTTCGATCAGTGGCACGGCAAAGCCCGCGATACTGACTGCGCCGATGATCGCGAGCACCAACAGCAGTCGCCTACGCATCGTCGACGACCCCGTCCCAGCGGTAGCCGAATCCGCGGATCGTTGCGATGAGCCCCCGACGACCGAGCTTGGCGCGTAGTCCGGTCATATGGACATCGAGCGAGCGCGATACGGCCACAAAGGCATCACCCCACACCTGATCCATGAGCGCGGCACGACTGACCGCCGACCCCGCGTTCCTGACCAGGACCGCCAAGATGTCGAATTCCTTTGCGGTGAGCTCGATATCGCGTCCGTCGACAGTCGCCGTGCGGGCGTCGAGATCGATGGACACATCACCGGACACCACGAGGTGTTGTGCCCCAGCAGGTTCCGCCCGGGCGGCTCGTCGACTCACACTGTCGATGCGCGCTACCAACTCGACGAATCGGGCAGGCTTGACCAGATAGTCATCGGCTCCGAGCCGCAGTCCGCGCACCACCGACCGCTCGTCGCCTCGGGCGGTGAGCACGATCACCGGTACCGAACTCACCTGCCTCAGCTGTCGAAGTACCTCGAGGCCGTCCTGATCGGGTAGGCCGAGATCGAGCAGGACGAAATCGAATCCTGCGTGGTGCAGCAACAGATCAGCCCCGACGGCGTATCTGGTCGGCTCGTGTCCGAAGCGTCGCAGGCCTGACACGATTGCGCCCGCGACGCCGTCGTCGTCCTCCACAACCGCAATACGCACGACGCCCATTATCCGCATCCCGAGGTCTCGGAATGCGGATAATGGTGGCAATCAGTCGAATTCATCGAGGCGAGGTGGGACCCTCATCGATGAGCGACTTCGTTCCTGTTTCGGCGTACTGCACTGTCGCCGAGGGAAAGTCGACGGTCGACGGGTTCGACGAACCGACCAGTGAATCCGGCGAGGCAACGGGCGTGGAAGTCGACTCCTTGGCGCCGGAGTCGGCGGAGTCGAGCATCGAGTCGCCCCGCGTCTCCTTCATGAAGTACGCGGCGATCCATGTCAGCAGGGCACAAGCGGAGACGTAGTAGAAGAAGGCTCCCTCATGGCCTGCCTGCTTGAGTCCCAGCGCAATCGGCTCAGCCGTTCCACCGAACACCGCCGTGACCAGCGCGTGAGGCAATCCGACGCCGAGCGCACGCACCTTGGTCGGGAAGAGCTCGGCCTTCACGATGGGACTGAGTGCCGAGTAGGCGGTGACGATCGTCAATCCCGCCATCATCAGGCAGAAGGCGACGAGCGCGTTGGACACATGGCCGAGGGTTGTCATGATCGGAACGGTGAGCAGCGTGGCGCCCGCGCCGAAGAAGAGCATCACCTTGCGGCGTCCGATCTTGTCCGACAGCGCACCGGCCAGCGGCTGCATGCACATGTAGACGAACAGTGCGCAGAAGCTGATCCAGGCAACTGTCTCCTTGTCCATTCCCGCGGTGTTGATCATGTATTTCTGCAGGTAGGTGGTGTACGTGTAGTAGCAAACGGTTCCACCGATGGCCAGCGCGAAGACCAGCGCGAACGACTTGCGGTACTGCATGAGGGTGCGGAGTGTTCCCTCCTGCTTGGCGGCACCCGCACCCAACGCGGCCACTCGCTGCTTCTCGGCGAGGTACTGCGGTGACTCGTCCATCCCTCGTCGGATGATCATCACCGTCACCGCTGCGACCGCACCGATCACGAACGGCACACGCCAGCCCCATGAATCCATCTGTGCCGGTGTGAGAATCTGCAGCAGGATGATCTGGACGCCGAGTGCACACAACTGGCCGAGGACGATCGAGACGTATTGGAAGCTGGAGAAGAATCCGCGGCGGCCGGGCGTCGCCACCTCGGAGAGATAGGTTGCGCTCGAACCGAATTCACCTCCCACCGAAAGTCCCTGCAGGAGCCGCGCGAGCACCAGGATCACCGGAGCAAGGATCCCGATGGTGGCGAAACCCGGTGTGACCGCGATGAGTAGCGAACCGGCCGCCATCAACAGCACGGATAGGGTCAGTGCGTTACGGCGTCCGTATCGGTCGGCGAATCGACCGAGGATGTACCCACCGAGTGGACGCATCAAGAAGCCGACCGCGAATACGACTGCGGCGGAGAGCAATTGCGCCGTTTGGCTTTCACTGGGAAAGAACACCGGGGCGAAGAACACACTGAACGCGGCGTAGACGAACCAGTCGTACCACTCGATCAGGTTGCCGATGCAGCCTCGGAAGACGTTGGCGACGACGCGCCGGTTGGATGTGGAGGACTGTTGAGTCATCACACGCTCCTTTGTTGATCTGGGACTTTTGTGAGGTGGGGCTTGCTGTCCCCATCACTGTGGCAGCGGTCACACATGTAGCCAATGCCTCGCGGCGTTTCCTAACAGTCCCTTTGGAAAGCCCGTGCAACCTGCCGATGCCCTATACCGAGAACTCGGTCAGATCAGCCGGGCCGACGGCCACCGTCCACTCGCGACCGAGGTGGTGACGACCTCACCGAGCAGTTCGACGACGAGGTCACACGCCGTCGACTGCGCCCGGTTGCGCGCTACAGCGGTGCCGATCGTCCGCGACAGAGCCGCGCCGACGATCGGCGCACAGCTCACCGACTCCGCAGCGTCGATCGCCATCGCGGGCGGAAGCACCGTCCACCCGTGACCATCGGCGACGAGCCGACGTTGCACGGCGGCGTCGTTGGTCTCGACTGCGACGGAGATGTCCACGCCTGCGGACGCGGCGTCGACGATGCTGCGCAACCCGTGCGGAGGGGCAGGCAGCACGAGGGGATGCTGCAGCAGTTCCTCCAACGTGACCGGTTCGTCGGCATGCAGGCCGGCCGAACTCGGCGCCACCGCCCACAGGTCTTCGCGCAGCAGCGGGCGAATCCGGAAGGCCGAGGTACTCGGCTGCTCGAAGAGCAACGCGACGTCGACGTCGCCTAGTTCGAGCCACTGCGCCAGGTGCCCCGCGTATCCGACGTCGACGCGTAACGCGATTCCTGGATACCGTTGCGACACAATCGAGATGAGTTCGGCAGCGAGCAGGCCGACGGTCGACGGCAACAACCCGATGCTGACCCGCCCGCGAACGTCCTCCCCGGTACCCGAGAGCACTTCTGCCCGTGCCCGGTCGAGTTCCTCCAGCGCACGTCGAGCACGTTCGAGCACCCGTTTCCCGTTGGCATTCAACGACATCCCGGATCTGCTCCGTTCGAACAACTCGACGCCCAGTTCCGATTCCAACGCGTGGATCTGCTTCGTGACAGCCGGTTGCACCACGTGCAGTGTCTTCGCAGCAGCGGTCACGCTTCCGGTATCGGCCACTGCCAGCAACGCCCGTAGCTGTCTGATCTCCACGTCATCTCCACTCGCCCCGCCGTTTCACGAGGTCATCGGCTATCGGTTGCAAGCATCGCGCCGGCGAGCATTCCGGTGAGGAATACACAAGCATTCCAAACTCCTATTACCCGCTCGCTCCCATAACGATAGAGAATTGTCGGTAGATCAACAACGAAAGGTTCTGCCCCATGTCCACTGCGCTCACCGACGGTGCATCAGCCAACGACAGTGCACTGACCAACGACGGTGCATCGACCGACGGGTCACCGGCCAAGATTGACGGTCCCGGCTGGCAACGCGACGTCTTCGAAGTACTCAAGCAAGGCGGGGTATCGCAGATCGCCTATGTCCCCGACGCCGGTCACTCGTACGCGATTCGCGCGGCGATTGCCGACCCCGACATCACCGATGTCGTGCTGACCACCGAGGAAGAAGGGGTGGGAGTCACCGCAGGCGCCTGGCTCGGTGGTGTGCGCTCAGCGTTGCTGATGCAGAGCAGCGGCGTCGGCAACTGTCTGAACATGTTCTCGTTGCTCGAGATGTGCCGATTCCCGTTCCTGACCCTCGTGACGATGCGCGGTGAGTACGCGGAGTTCAATCCCTGGCAGATCCCGATGGGTTCGACCACCCAGCGAGCACTCGAACTCGGTGGGATCACCGTGCTGCGTGCCGACAAACCGGACGAGGTTCGTGAGGTCACGCAGGCCGCCCTTGAATCGACCTTCCTCGCGGGCGAGCGCACCGCGGTACTGCTCGGACAAAGCCTCATCGGCCGCAAGAAGTGGGAGCGAAACTGACATGACCGCAACTGATTTCACCGCTATACGAGAGAACGCGACGATCGACCGCCGCGAGTTCGTGTCGGCATTGATCGATCGCGTTCCCGACGCGCTCATAGTCACCGGGCTCGGCTCGGCGTCGTACGACGTCTTCGCCCACGGCGAGCGCGACGGGAACTTCTACCTCTGGGGCGCGATGGGCGGTGCTGTTCCTGTCGGCCTCGGACTGGCACTGGCTCAGCCAGACAAACCCGTCGTGGTCGTGACCGGCGACGGTGAGATGCTGATGGGCATCGGATCACTCGGCTCGGCCGCGGTACGGGCTCCCGACAACCTGACGGTCGTCGTACTCGACAACGGCCACTTCGGCGAAACGGGCATGCAGCGCAGCCATTCCGGGCTGTGCGCACGCCTTCTCGACGTCGCGCACGGCTTCGGGATTCGTGACTGCCGCGAGGTCGATTCGCTCAGCCAGGTAGCCGACGTCGCGTCGAACATCAACGCGCGCAACGGACTCACGTTCGTGCAAGTGCACATCGACACCGGCGAGCCGCCACGCGCGCTTCCCCCACGCGATGGTGTCGCGGTGAAGAACAAGTTCCGCACAGCACTCGGCTTGCCCACATTCTGAGGAAGGACGGCACCATGCAGACCTATCAGCTCCGCATCAACGGCCACTGGCGCGACAGCAGCACGGGCGAGTTCTTCGACTCGTTCGACCCATACACCGGGAAACCGTGGGCCAGCGTGGCCCGCGGTAGTGCCACCGACGTCGACGACGCCGTCTGCGCCGCACACGACGCGCTCACAGACAGCGCGTGGTCAGAGATGACGGCGAGCGCACGCGGCAAGCTCTTGCATCGGCTCGGCGATGCCATCGCCGCCAACACCACCGAGCTGGCCCGAACCGAAGTGCGCGACAACGGAAAACTGTTCGCCGAGATGTCTGCGCAGACCGCCTACATTCCGGAGTGGTTCTACTACTACGGTGGCCTGGCAGACAAGATCGAGGGATCTGTTGTGCCACTGGACAAGAAGGGCTACTTCGCCTACACGACGTCAGCTCCGGTAGGCGTCGTCGGCATCATCACACCGTGGAACTCACCACTGCTCCTACTCACCTGGAAGCTGGCGGCGGCTCTCGCTGCGGGCTGCACCGTTGTCATCAAACCTTCCGAGCATACGAGCGCGTCGACACTCGAATTCGTTGCGCTGCTCGAGGAAGCAGGCCTTCCGGCGGGCGTGGTGAATGTGGTCACCGGGTTCGGTCAGGAGGTCGGTAGTCCTCTGGTTGATCACCCGCTGGTGCGCAGGGTCAGTTTCACCGGCTCGGACGCCACCGGCAGCCGGATCGGCGCGCAGGCCGCGGGCGGCATCAAACATGTCGGCCTCGAACTGGGTGGCAAGTCGCCCAACATCATCTTCGACGACGCCGACCTCGATGCCGCAGTGAACGGCGCGGTGTCGGGAATCTTCGCCGCAACCGGTCAGACCTGTATCGCCGGATCACGGTTACTGGTGCAGTCGTCTGTCCACGACGAGGTGGTCAGGCGCGTCGTCGAACTGTCGAAGACCGCGCGCATGGGAGATCCAGCCGATCCGGACACGCAGGTGGGGCCGGTGACAACCCGCGACCAGTACGAGAAGGTTCTCTCCTACATCGAGATCGCGAGATCCGAAGGCGCACAACTGAGTCTGGGTGGAGCAGCCGCAACCCGACCCGAGTGCGGCGACGGCTGGTTCGTCGAACCCACGATCTTCACCGGCGTCGACAACTCCTCGCGCATCGCACAGGAAGAGGTCTTCGGTCCTGTGCTCTCGGTGATCCGATTCGACGACGAGGCCGAGGCGATCGCCATCGCGAACGACTCCCGATATGGTCTCGGCGCAGGCGTCTGGACCTCCGACATGGCGCGCGCGTTCCGGATGACTGCGGCTATCGAGTCAGGCACCGTGTGGGTCAACACCTATCGCGCGGTGAGCTACATGATGCCGTTCGGCGGCGTCAAGGAGTCCGGCCTCGGTCGCGAGAACGGCATCTCGGCGGTGGACGACTATCTGGAGACAAAGAGCGTGTGGATCAACACCGGCGCACCCTCCGGCAACCCGTTCGTGCTGAAGTGAACTAGCTCGACCCCGCGATGTGGGCGTGCTCTACGCGCAGGTTCTTCTTGAGGATCTTGCCCGACGGGTTCTTCGGCAACGCCTCGGCGAACACGACGAACTTGGGCCGCTTGTACGGTGCGAGGATCGAAGAAAGATGGTCTATCACTTCTTCTTCTGACAGCGTGACGCCCTCCTTGGGAACGACGACAGCCGTCACGGCCTCGATCCACTTAGGATGCGGCACACCGAAGACGGCAACCTCCGCGACACCGTCGTGGAGGTAGATTGCCTCCTCGGCCTCGCGGGAGGCGACGTTCTCGCCACCGGTCTTGATCATGTCCTTCTTGCGGTCGACGACCGACAGGTACCCGTCCTTGTCGATCACGCCCAGGTCGCCGGAGTGGAACCAGCCGTTACGGAAAGCCTCGGCGGTCTTGTCCTCGTCGGCGTAATAGCCCAGTGCCGCATGCGGACTGCGGTGCACGATCTCACCGACCTCGCCGACAGGCAGCGGGTTGTCCTCGTCGTCGACAACGCGGGTTTCGACGTTGAGTGCCGCGCGACCCGCCGATCCGGCCCGGTCGAGTTGCTCGTGCGGCTGCAGAATGGTTGCCAGCGGCGACATCTCGGTCTGTCCGTAGAAGTTCCAGAGTCGGACCTCCGGAAGCCGACGCGCCAGCTCTCGGAGGACTTCGACGGGCATCGCTGCGGCACCGTAGTAGCCCTTGCGCAACGACGAGAGGTCGCGGGTGTCGAAGTCGGGGTGGCGCAGCAGCGAAATCCATACGGTGGGTGGACAGAATAGTTTGGTGACGCGCTCGGCCTCGATGGTGGCCAACATCGTTGCCGCGTCCGGCGCGTGCAGGATGATGCTGGTCGCTCCGAGATAGACGTCGACGGAGAAGAAACAGTCCAACTGGGCACAGTGGTACATCGGGAGCGCGTGGATCTCGACGTCGGAGCCCTCCATCCCACCGTCGACGATGCACGAGACGTACTGCGTCATCAGTGATTTGCTCGACAGCAGAACGCCCTTGGGACGTGACTCGGTGCCGGAGGTGTACATCATGCGGACCGGCTCGTCGTCGTCGATGACGACGCCTGGGGCAGACGCGTCACCGGTGGTCATCCAGTCGGCGACCGGCTCGAATCCCTGCGGTGCCTGCGTCTCCGCCAGGGGAATCCACCCGCGGATGTCGATGGGCGTACCCGAGGTCTCGATCGCTTCGATGACCGTCGACCCGAGCGCATCTTCGACAACGACGCCCGACGCCTGGCTGTGGTCGAGGATGAAGGCGATCTCGGAGACGCCGAGTCCGAAGTTGATCGGTACCAGGATCGCTCCGATCCGCGCGCACGCGAAGTTCAGCACGGCGAACTGCCACGAGTTGTGACTGATCAGCGCCAGCCGGTCGCCACGATCGAGTCCGCGAGCGGTGAGCGCGTTGGCGCAGCGGTTGACCGCGGCGTCGAACTCGGCGTAGGTGAGGCGCACATCGCCGTCGATGAGCGCCATCTTGTCGGGCGTGCGTGCAGCCGTGCGGTGCAGCATGTCGCTGATCGTGTTGCCGCGTGCCGTCGCCACCGCCGCCTGTGTTGATGCGGTGAAGGTCGATTCCCTCGAGGTCGATTCCTTCAAGGTCGACTCACCGTTGCCTGTACTCACCGCGCGCTCCTTCGTCCCTACCGAACGCCACCCAAATTACTAGGTCATCCAAGTATGTGGACGCGAATCGGCAGTTTGAAGGCAACCAGAGGATTCGACCCAGAAGGATCCAGCCCAGAAGGATCCAGCCCAGAAGGATTCGACCCAGAAGGATTCAGCGCGGCAGTATTCCGTCGAGCACGATGGACAGGTACTGCTTGGCGATGTCGTCGACCGACAGCGAGCCGCCCGGCCGGTACCAGCGGACCGCGACCCAGACCGTGTCGCGTAGGAAGCGGTACGCCAACTCGATGTCGAGGTCGGCGCGGAACTCACCGTCGGCGACACCGCGCGCGAGTACCGAATGCCACAGTTCACGGAATTCGACGTTGCGTTCGTTGATGTACGCGAAACGCTCCTGTCCTGCAAGACGTTTCGCCTCGTCCTGATAGATGGCGACCGCGTGGCGTTGTGCGCCTATCGATTCGAACGAGGCGACCACAAGCTCGCGCAGCGTCTCGGTCGCGGACAGTTCCGCGGCGGCGATCTCCTGGTATCGCGCGAAGAGCGCGTCGAGGAAGCCTCGCAGGATCTCGTCGACCATCGACTCCTTGGAATCGAAATGGTGGTAGAGGCTTCCTGACAGAATGCCGGCCGAATCGGCGATGTCGCGCACCGTCGTCGACCGTAGTCCCTGCTCAGCGAACATCCGACCTGCCGTCGCCAGCAGTTCGTCTCGCCTGGTTGACCCGTTGCGTGTCGCCACTCGGCCACCCTAGCAACTGCTTGGGCGTCGTCGTGGGTCCACCGATCGGCTGAGTCGAATCCAGTCGAGCGGTGGATTCGCGCGCGGCCTGCGCGGCGGATCGTTGTAGGCATGGCAATCATCGAAGTAGCAGGTCTGACAAAGAGCTACCGCGACAAGCAGGTGGTGCGCGGTATCGACCTCGAGATCGCCGAGGGCGAGATCTTCGGCATTCTCGGGCCCAACGGCGCGGGCAAGACGACGACGGTCGAGTGCATCGGCGGCCTGCGCAGACGCGACGGCGGCCAGGTGCGTGTCGCCGGGTTCGATCCGGCCGACGAGAGCCGCGGACTCCGCGAAGCCCTCGGCATCCAACTGCAGGAGTCGCGCCTGCCCGACAAGCAGACCGTCGGCGAGGCGATGCGACTGTACGCCAGCTTCTACTCGGCACCCCGCGACTGGCGCGAACTACTCGACCGACTCGGCATGAGTGGCCACGAGGGAACCTACTTCGGCAAGCTCTCGGGCGGGCAGAAGCAGCGCCTCTCAGTGGCGTTGGCGCTGATCGGCAATCCGAAGGTGGCCATCCTCGACGAGCTGACCACCGGACTCGATCCGAGCGCACGCCGCGAGGTGTGGGGCCTGCTCGAAGACCTCAAGGACACCGGCGTCACCCTTCTGTTGGTCAGTCACTTCATGGAGGAGGCTGAACGCCTCTGCGACCGCGTCGCTGTCATCGACGACGGGCGGGTGGTCGCCCTCGACACCCCCGCAGATCTCGCCACATCTGTGCAGGCCGACCAGAGGATGTCGTTCATCCCGACCGCCGCCGTCGACCTCCACTCACTCGCAGCGCTCCCCGATGTTCACCGCGTCGAGAGCACGGGCGAGCGGGTTCTCGTCACCGGAACCGACAACGTGGCATCCGCCGTCATCATCGCGCTGCACGAACACGGCATCGCGTGCGGCAAACTCCGCGTCGACCAACCGAGCCTCGACGACGCGTTCCTCGCGCTGACGCACGCCGCGAACAGTACAGACAGCACAGAAAACGATTCCGAAGGAGTACGACGATGAGCGCAACAACCGCGATGATCGGTTCCGAAGCGAAGCTGTTGGCCCGTAACCCGGGGGTTGTGATCTGGACGGTCTTCTTGCCCGTCGTGGCGTCGATCGTGGTCGCATCGATTCCTGCGGCGCGCGAACCCGTCGACGATTTCGGCGGCCTCAGCGTGTTTCAGGTCTACCAACCGATTCTGGTGCTGTTCGTCGTGGCGATGCTCGCCGTCCAGGCGCTGCCCGACGTGCTCACCCGGTACCGAGAGATGGGGATTCTCAAGCGGTTACGCACCACTCCGGCATCTCCGAGTCTCCTGCTGATCGCACAGTTCGTGTTGACCTCCGCCGTCTCGATCATCTGTCTCGCACTGATCGTCGTCGTGCCGGGGATCATCTCGGGGCAGTGGCCGCAGCACCCCGTCGGGTTCATCGTCAGTTACTTGCTGACGGGTTGGGCGTTTCTCGGCCTGGGCATGGTGATCGCATCGCTGTTCCGAAACGCGAAAGTCGCTGCGGGATTCGGCACGCTGGTGTTCTTCGTCCTCATGTTCTTCGCCGGATTGTGGGTACCCCGGGCGACGATGCCCGGGTGGTTGCACCTCACGTCGAACCTGACTCCGTCGGGTGCGGGCACACAAGCGCTCGTAGACACCGCGACGACAGGCTGGCCAGCGATCGGGTACTTCGGCACACTACTGGTGTGGGGCGCAGTGACCACCGCGATCGCGATCCGGACCTTCAAGTGGGAGTGAACAGCCCATTCACCACCACTGCGCTGGCGCACGGCCTGTTCCGACGCAACCTCGAGCGTGAACCGCAGGGCCGTTGGAGCGACTGTCGGCACGAGCTGAGCTGGCCCGACACCATCGTGCCCCCGACGGCCGAGGTGTGGACTCTTCGGGTTCTCTATCTCGTCGCGCTTGTCGTCGCCCAACTCGTGCCCGCGTCGTCGACGCAGCATGTGGTGAGTGCGTCGGCGATGATCGCGCTGATGGTCTTCACGGAGATCTGGACTCGCGTCAACATCGGGCCCATGTGGCGGCGCGTGGGAATCTTCGCTGTCACCACCACGCTGATCGCCATCGCCATCGCCGCGACACCAATCGCGGGCATCGCGTCGTGGGCGGGCTACATGCTCTACGCGTCGTTGTTCACCGGACTCCCGATGGTGTTGGCCATCAGCGTGTCCTGTGTGCTGATGACGGCGACGCAACGCTATGGCTGGGAGAACCTTGCTTACCCGTGGTGGGCGTCGGTGCTCGCGTGGATTCTGAACGTCGTGATCGGTGTTGCCGTCGTGGTCGTGATCGAGGCGCGCGAGACGTCGGTTCTCCGTCGCAACCAGCTCACCGAAGACCTACTCGCGGAACGTTCCCGCACCGCACGACTGCAGTCCCAACTCGTCGAACAGGCCCGACTCGCAGGCATCCGCGACGAGCGTTCCCGCCTCGCCCGCGAGTTGCACGACACCGTCGCACAGGGATTCGTCGCGGTGGTCACGCAGTTGGAATCCGTCGACGAGGCCGAACTGTCCGACGCCGCCCGCGACCGAGTGGACAACGCGAAAATGCTTGCGCGCGAGGGACTCGGCGAAGCGCGACGCGCGGTGAACGCACTCCGACCGCTCACACTGGACGCACAACCACTCCCTACCGCTGTGCAGGATCAGCTCACCGCCTTCGCCAAGCGCAATCACATCACCGCGGTACTGCGGGTCGACGGCGACGCCCACGACCTCGGCGGCAGCGACGACACCATACTGCGCATCCTGCAGGAATCACTGGCGAACATCGCCAAACACGCGGGTGCGCAACACGTTGTGGTGACGCTGACCTACCTCGACGACGCGCTACTTCTCGACATCCGAGACGACGGAGACGGTTTCGACGTCGACGCGGTACGACGATCCACGCACAGCGGCTTCGGGCTGACAGGAATGTCCGAACGCGCCCAATTACTCAGCGGGACCGTCGTCGTCGAATCCGATCCCGGTGCAGGTTGCGTTGTCTCCGTGTCGATTCCTACCGAGCGAAGCGATGCGTCGAAAGGAGTATCGCAATGAGCCAGCGTTCAGAACAGATCAGCATCCTCGTCGTCGACGATCATCCGGTGGTGCGCGACGGGATTCGCGGGATGCTCGAGCGCGAAGCAGACCTCACCGTCGTCGGCGAGGCGACCAGCGGCGACGAGGCGGTGGCTCGGGTGGCCGCACTGACACCCGACGTCGTTCTGATGGACCTTCGCATGCCCGGCTCCGACGGCGTCGAGGCCATTCGGACTCTGCGCGCAGCCGACCGCGAATGGCCCCGCATCCTGGTGTTGACGACGTACGACACCGACACCGACATCCACGCGGCCGTCGACGCGGGAGCCGACGGCTACCTCCTCAAGGCCACCCCGCGCGACGACCTGATCTCAGCGGTGCGTCGTGCTGCAGCCGGCCACAGCGTTCTCGACCCTAGCGTCGCGGGAAGCCTGATGAGCCGCAATCGTGCCGACACCCTCACCGAACGAGAGCGAGAAGTGTTGCACGCCATCGCCGGAGGCGGCACCAACCGTCAGGTCGCCGCCGAACTGATGATCAGCGAGGCGACGGTGAAGACGCATCTGCTGCGGCTCTACCCGAAGCTCGGTGTCGCCGACCGTGCCGCGGCCGTGCGGGTTGCGTTCGAGCGCGGGCTCATCCGGTGACGAAGTAGTCGTCGAGGGTGACCATGGTCAGCTTGCGTTCTCTGATGATTTCCGTGAGTTGTGGGTAAATGTGCGTCACCGCAGGGTGATTGGCGTGCCCGATCACCACGGCCTGCTGGCGGAAGTAGGTGCGCGCGTTGGCGATGATGTCCTGCTCGCGCAGTACCCGCTCGTCGCCCAACGTCCCGTACCACATGGTCGACGCCGTGTAGCCCTGGTCGGCGGCGACGCGGTCGACCGCCGCATTGCGGTGTCCGTAGGGCGGACGATAGAACGGCGTGCCATCGACTCCGAAGGTGTTCTGCAGGAAGCGCTTGTTGCGGTTGAGCTGGTCGGCGATCGCACTCTCCGACAATGAGGTCAGCGACGGATGCGTCCAGGTGTGATTCCCCAGCTGGATCTGACCCGATTCCACCAGCGGCGCAAGCGAACTCCGATGGTCGGTCCAACTCTTGTACACACCGGTGACAAAGAAGGTGAAGCGCGCACCGGTGTCCTGCGCGAACTTGATGTACGCGCCGACGACGTCCGAACGCACCCCGTCGTCGATGGTCAGCGCGAGATAGTTGCCGTGCCCGGGTAGCGCGGTGATCGGCCCCTTGGGAAGCGGCGCCTTGCTGGGCACAACGGGTGGGGGTGCAACGAGGGGAGGCGTGAGTAACTGCTCAGGCAAGCCCGGCAACCGGAGGTTCGGCGGAAGCCCCGGCGCCGCAGCGGCTTTCGAATCAGACAAACCGGATATCGCAACGACGGTGCCTGCCGCCAGTGCTGCGAGGAAATGGCGACGGTCCACGCCGTCCACTTAACAGCAGAGCCACTGACCACACCAGTCACAAGAGGGGCACAGATGATCCATGGGTGGGTAAAGCCCCGAAGGATCTACCCACCCATGACGGGGTGTGACGTCGCTGAGCCTTAGTGACTCAGCGCTTACGCGCCTTCTTCGCGGCGCGCTTGTTGAGCTTGCTCCAGAACTTGATCTGCCCGTTGGCCATTCGCGTGTCGCGCTTGGTGAACGGCGGCGCGATCATCTCGGCGACGGTGAACGGCATCGTCGAAAATGCCACTGCGCGTGCATGACTGAACGTCTCGAAGCCGGTCTTGCCGTGGTAGGCGCCCATACCGCTGCGGCCGATGCCGCCGAAGGGCAGTTCCGCACCGAACATGTGCAGTGCGAAGTCGTTGCCGTTGATCGATCCACTGCGCGTGTTGTCGGCAAGCCTCTTGAAGTTGGCGTTGTCGTCGCCGCACCAGTACATGGTCAGCGGATGGGGATTCGCTGCGATGTGGGTGATCGCCTCGGTCAGATCGCGGTACGGGTAGACACTCAGGACAGGGCCGAACACCTCGTCGTCGGCGATCTTCATGCCTGCCTTGACCCCGGTGAGCAGCGTCGGCGGGATCTTGCGACGCTCGGCTGACGGAAGCTGCTCGCCGCCCGGGATCACCTGCCGCTTGGTCGCACCGAGTTCGACAGCGTCGTCGATCAGTCCGACGATGCGGTCGTAGTTCTTCTGATTGATCGTCGACGTGTAGTCGGAGTTGTCGTAGATCGTCGGGAAGCTCTTGGTCCAGTGGGCGATGACCTTGTCGGTGAACTCACCGAGCTTTGCCTCGGGAACGAACACGTAGTCGGGACACAGACACACCTGGCCACCGTTGGCCATACGGGCCTCGGCCAGCATCTTCGCGGCCTTGCCGATGTCGGCCGAGACGTCGACGACGGCGGGGTTCTTGCCGCCCAACTCGAGCGTCACGGGCACGAGGTTCTTGGCCGCCTCCTGCGCCACCGACGACCCGACCTCGGGCGAACCGGTGAAGAACAGATGGTCGACAGCGAGCTTCGCGAAGTCGGAGCCCGAGCCATGCTTGGGCGTGATGACCGCGAGTTCTTCGATGGAGAAATAGTCAGGCGCGTGCCGCGCGATGACCTCGGTGGTGCGTGCGGTGATCGACGACGGCCGCATCAGCACCCGGTTCCCTGCCGCGAACGCCGAGGCTGCGGGCACGAACGTCAACTGCAGCGGGAAGTTCCACGGACCCATGATCCCGACCACGCCGAGCGGATCGTGCCGCACCCGCTGCTTGAACCCGATCAACCCCTGCACCCGCGCCGACGGGGTCTCCTTCATCCATTCCTTGACGCCGCGTCGCTGGTGGGTGATGTCGATGAGGCATCCGGCGACGTCGGCCGTGATGCTCAATTCGGCTGGGCGCGTGCCGAAGTCGGCGGTCAATGCCGCGCAGATCTCGTCGGAGTTGTCGAGCAGGAGCGACCCGAGCCGCGTGATGCGTTCGATACGCGTGTTGGCGTCCGGAATGCCGTCCCGCAGGAACGCGGCCTGCTGGATCTCGAGCAGTTCGGCCAACGAGTGAGCCTCCGACGAGACCCCCTTCTCGATGCGTCGACCCGCACCGGTCGTCACGTCCGCAGGCTTGGTCATGGTGGCTCCTTGAGGATCTACGGGTGCTCGGAGGCATAGTCGAATGAGACGCCGCCCCGATTGTGTATCACATGCTATGCCGTAGATCACACGAACGCGAGCGCGGGGTGGCGGACACACCCTGGCCGACGCACACTCGACGCGAGGAAGCGCCCAGTCGACGCGGGCGAACCGTCGACTGTGCGCTCGAGACCGTCGACTGGGCGCTCCAGACCGTCGACTGTGCGCTTAGAACTGCCGAGTGGTCAGCCGAGACGCTCGATGATCGTGACGTTGGCCGTGCCGCCGCCCTCGCACATGGTCTGTAGGCCGTAGCGGCCACCGGTGCGCTCCAGTTCGGCCAGCATTGTCGCGAAGAGCTTCGCCCCGGTGGCGCCGAGAGGATGCCCAAGCGCGATGGCCCCGCCGTTCGGGTTGACGCGCGCGGGGTCGGCGCCGGTTTCCTTCAGCCAGGCGAGCACAACCGAGGCGAACGCCTCATTGATCTCGACGACGTCGATGTCGTCGATGCTCAGCCCCGACTTGGCCAGCGCGTACTTCGTCGCGGGGATGGGCGCGGACAGCATCTTCACGGGGTCGTCGCCGCGGACCGAGATGTGGTGGACGCGAGCGCGCGGGGTCAGGCCGTACTCGGCGAGTGCCTTCTCGCTGACCACCAGCGCCGCCGACGCGCCGTCGGAGATCTGCGACGCCACCGCCGCGGTCAGCCGCGAACCGTCGGCCAGCGGGGCCAACCCGGCCATCTTCTCCAACGACGTCTCACGCGGGCATTCGTCGACGACGCAGTCGGCCAGTGCGACAGTCTCGCCGTCGAACCGTCCCTGTGCGATAGCGGCTTTGGCTCGCTGATGCGACTGCAGCGCCCATTCCTCCATGTCCTCGCGGCTGATGTCCCACTTCCGCGCCATCAGATCGGCGCCGACGAACTGTGAGATCTCGGCGTCGCCGAATCGCTCACGCCAGCCGACGGATTCGGCTGTCGGCGTGGTGAATCCGAACTCCTGACCGGCAATCATGGCCTGCGAGATGGGGATTGCGCTCATGTTCTGCACGCCGCCGACCACGACGACGTCCTGCGTCCCACTCATCACACCCTGCGCCGCAAAGTGGATGGCCTGCTGGCTCGAACCACACTGACGGTCGACGGTGGTTCCGGGTACCTCCAGCGGCATTCCGGCAGCGAGCCAGGCGGTTCGGGCGATATTGCCCGCCTGCGGACCGATCGCGTCGACACATCCGAAGACGACGTCGTCGACGACCGCCGGGTCGATCCCCGTCCGAGTGACGAGTGCGGAGATGACATGCGCACCCATGTCTGCCGGATGCGTCTTGGCCAGCGAGCCGTTGCGCTTGCCGACGGGCGTACGAATAGCGTCCACGATGTACGCCTGTGGTGTGCTCATGAGAACTCCTGCTCGATAAGGGTATTCGCGCTCAGGCGCGCTGACTGGAGATCGACACCACTTCGCCCGTGAGATATGTGGTGTAGTCGCTGGCGAGCATCGCGATGGTGGCCGCGACCTCCCAGACCTCGGCTGCCCGGCCATAGGCCTCGCGCTGTGCAAGGTCGTCGAGCAGTTCGTCGCTGGTCACCTTTGCCAGGAAGGGATGCTTGGCAATCGACGGCGCAACAGCATTGATACGCACCCCGTGCTCGGCAGCCTCGACGGCAGAACAGCGCGTCAGTGCCATCACTCCGGCCTTGGCAGCGGCGTAATGTGCTTGTCCGCGCTGAGCTCTCCACCCGAGTACCGACGCGTTGTTGACGATCACGCCACCGTGCTCGACGGCACGAAAGTAGCGCAGCGCGGCCCGCGTGGCGCGGAACGTCCCGGTGAGCGTGATGTCGACGACGCGGTCCCACTCCTCGTCCGACATATCGGCGACGGGCGTCTCGCCACCGAGGCCGGCGTTGTTCACCAACACGTCGATACGTCCGAGTGTGTCTGCGGCACTGGAGATCAGCGAATCCACATCGGCAGTGGACTGCACATTGCACACCACCTTCCCGACGGTCTGACCGTCGAACTCGGCAGCCAGTTGGTCGGCGGCCTCGCCCAGTCGTCGCTCATGCCAGTCGCTGAGCACGACGTCGGCGCCCTCGAGCAGCGCCCGACGCGCCGTCGCGAATCCGATACCCGTCCCGGCCGCTGCGGTCACAACGACTTTGCGTCCCAACAACAATCCGTGTCCCGGCGTCTCCTCCGGAGGTGTGGCCAACGGCGATCTCACACCATCGACCTCACTCGACGTCGTTTGTGTCATCGTGTCCACACCTCTCGTAGTGATTCCACACTCGTGCCTCGTCGTGCTTCATTCATTCTCGTGTCTCGCTGTGCCCAATTCACGCTCGCGCCTCGCGGGGTAGGCCGAGTACGCGCTCGGCAATGATGTTGCGCTGCACCTCGTTCGAGCCGCCGTAGATGGTGTCGGCGCGAGTGAAGAGAAAGAGGCGTTGCCATTCGTCGAGTTCGACGTTCTCCGGATCGTGAATGTCATTGAGGTGGCCCTCTACTGTCTCGCTGGGCCCGATCAACGACGCAGGACCCGCCACCGCCATCGCGAGCTCGCCGAGATCACGATGCCAGTTGGCCCACAACAGCTTTGCCACCGAAGCCGTCCCTGCAGCGGCGGCCGCACCCCACGTGCCCCCGGTTACTGTTGCGTCGTCGTCGAGTGTCCGTTGCGCATTGGCACGCATCGCGCTCAGTCGGATGCGGGCACGAACGAGGCGTGCTGCAATCTCTGGATTCTCGAGAGATCGGTTGGCTCTTGCCATCTCGGTGATTGCGTCGAGTTCGCGCGCGAATCCCACCTGCTGTCCCAGCGTCGAGACGCCGCGCTCGAACTGCAGTAGCCCCATCGCGACCCGCCAACCGTCGCCGGACTCGCCGACGATGAGGGCGGCGTCGGTGGTCGCGTCGTCGAAGAAGACCTCGTTGAACTCCGACGTTCCGGTCAGCTGCTGGATCGGCCGTACCGTGACGCCGGGCTGGTCGACCGGGACCAACAGGAAGCCGAGTCCCTTATGGCGCGAGGAGCCCGCTTCCGTACGCGCCAACACGAACACCCATTGCGCGACGTGCGCCAGGGACGTCCAGATCTTCTGCCCGTTGACATGCCAGCGGGTGCCGTCGTCGGAAAGTCGAGCCGTCGTGGTGACGCCCGCGAGATCGGAGCCTGCCCCTGGCTCGGAATAGCCCTGGGCCCACAGCTCGGTGACGTCGACGATGCCGGGAAGAAAGCGCTGCTTCTGCTCTTCAGTGCCGAACTCGATCAACGTCGGGCCGAGTAGTTCCTCACCGAGGTGATTCACCCTCGCGGGAGCGTTCGCGCGCGCATACTCCTGATGAAAGATGATTCGCTGCTCGAGTGTCGCGCCACGGCCCCCATACCGCGTGGGCCAGCCGAGGCATGTCCACCCGGACGCCGCAAGGTGGCGATCCCACGCCAGACGCTCAGCGAAGAACTCATGCTCACTTCCCGGCCCACCCCGACCCTTGAGCGAGGCGAAGTCGTCGACGAGATTTTGTGCCAACCACCCGCGCACCGCTCGCGTGAACTCTTCGGTCGCGTCGGGCGTGCTTCGCGCCCATTCGCCCAGGTCGACGGCACGATCGGCAAGGTTGATCGACGTCATGACCGCTAGCATAACCTACCAAGCATTTGTTAGGTTATGCCCATGGAGTCGATAGCGACCAACGGCGACGCACAGGCGACGGGAGGAAGCGCCCAGTCGGCGGGAGGGAGCGCACGGTCGACGCCCGCGGCGCTGATCCGCGCGGCGCAGACCTGGCCGGCGCAGCAGGCGATCGTCGACCGTCAGTGGGATAAGGGAGGCGAAGGTGGTGAAAGCGTCGAGCTGACGTACGCGGAGCTGCTCGAGCGTGTCCGCGAGTTCGCCGCAGCGCTTGTCGCGTCGGGGTTCCAGGCCGGCGACAGGGTGGCCATCTGGTCGCCGAACAGCTATCACTGGCCGATCGCCGCACTGGGCGTGCAGTACGCGGGCGGGGTGCTGGTCCCGCTCAACACCCGCTACACGGCAACCGAGGCCATCGACGTGATCGGGAGATCGCAGGTGTCGGCGGTGGTCGCTTCGGGTGAGTTTCTCGGCGTCGACCATGCGGCCGAACTGCTCGGCGCTCATGGCAGCTCGCTGCCTGATCTCGTGGTGCGGGTACCGCTCGACGGGTCTGCACCACCACCAGAGGGCAGCGTCGACTGGTCGGACTTCGTCGCGCGTGCCACAGACGAGACGCGTGCCGAAGCGGACCGTCGAGCAGATGCTGTTGCGCCAGAGGATATCTCCGACATTCTGTTCACCTCGGGGACCACCGGGAAGTCGAAAGGCGTTCTGGCCGAGCACCAGCAGACCATCGCGGGCGCGCGGGCGTGGGGAGCCAACGGACTCCTGAGTCCGTCCGATCGCTACCTGATGGTGAACCCGCACTTCCACACGTTCGGATACAAGGCAGGCATTCTGCCGTCGATTCTCTTCGGGACGACGATGATTCCGCTCGCGATCTACTCCCCAACCGACGCCATGCGGGTCGTCGAATCAGAGGGTGCAACAGTCTTTCCGGGTGCGCCGACCATCTTCCAGACCATCCTCGACGACCCCACGCGCGCAGACCACGACCTGTCGTCGCTTCGCCTGGTGGTGACCGGTGCGGCCATCGTGCCGGTGGTGCTGATCGAGCGTATCCAGCGCGACCTCGGCGTCGACACGGTGATCACCGCCTACGGCCAAACCGAATCCAGCGGATTCATCACCACGTGCACCCCCGATGACGACGACGTCACGGTCGCGACAACGTGCGGCAGAGCCTTCGACGGCATGGAGATCGCGCTGTCGGACCAGGGCGAGGTGCTCACCCGTGGCGCGATGGTCATGCGCGGCTACCTCGACGATCCCGCGGCGACCGAAGCGACCATCGACGCCGACGGGTGGTTACACACCGGCGACGTCGGAGTCATCGACGAGCGCGGGAACCTCCGGATCACCGACCGACTCAAGGACATGTTCATCTGTGGGGGATTCAACGTCTACCCCGCTGAGATCGAGCAGACACTAGCCCGCCTCGACGGGGTCACCGAGACCGCTGTCGTCGGTGTTCCCGACGACCGGCTCGGGGAGGTCGGTCGCGCGTTCGTCACCCTGCACGACGATGCGCACCTCACCGAGGACGACGTACTCTCCTACGCCCGAACACATCTGGCGAACTTCAAGGTGCCGCGGTCCGTGGTGTTCGTCGACGCCTTCCCACGTAACGCGTCGGGCAAGATCCTCAAACGGGAGTTGCGCTGAGCACTCCCGCGGTCAGGCTCCCGGCTGCGTGGCGGCCCACTCGGCGACGCGGCGGGCGCTCTCCTCTTCGGATAGGTCCTCCACGCGGGTCATCACCGACCACCGCACCCCGAATGGGTCGAGGATCGACGCGAACCTGTCGCCCGAGACGAAGGTCGTGAGCGGTTCACGCACAGTCGCCCCTGCCGCCTCGGCCTTGGCCACCACGTCGTCGGCGTCGGCGCAGTAGAACCCGAGCGAATAGCACGCCGCGGGACCGTCGGGTGCAGCGACCAACCCGTACTGCTCGTTGGGTTCGCCGAGTTGAAGGTGGCCGACGCCGAAGTCGAGATCGGCGTGTGCGACCACACCGTCGAACTCGGTCACGTCGACGATCCGCGCACCGAATACGTTGGTGTAGAACTCGATTGCCTGCCCGGCGCACGGTACCGCGATGAACGGGGTGAGACTCGTCAGCCCATGGGGGATGCCGTTGGTGGTATGCGTACCGGTGACGCCGATAGCCGCAGCGGCGGTGGTGTTCTGCTGTGAGGTCATACTTCTCACGCTAAGGAGATCTCGGCGCGGAGGATTGTAGATTTGCGACGACTATCCTGGAACGCATGCCTGTCCGTGGAGCCGACGACACCGGCAGCCCCGACACCCGCGGGGTGCTCTACCCTGCACGCCTGCCCACATTCGAACGCGTCGTCGCCCCGGCCGATCTCACCTCGATCGTCGCCTGGTTCTGGATTCCGCAGTGGGACCTCGCGCCCGGGCGGACCTCGCGGCAGAATCTGCTCCCGTTCCCGGCATGCAACCTCGTCGTCGAACCCGAAGGTGTGACGATCGTGGGGCCGACGACGAAGCGCTCACACCGGGACCTGACCGGATATGGGTGGGCTGTCGGGGCGCTGCTAAGACCGGCCGGCGCTGCGGCGCTCGGCGTCTCGCCACGACCGCTGCGCGACGCAGAGCAGTCGTACCACGCACCCGATCTGTTCGAATCCGTCTCTGCAGCAATGACTGTCGAGCAACCTGATGTCCCCGACGCCGCATCACGCTTCGCGTCGTGGCTACGTGAACACGCGACACCACCCCGAGAGTCGGCGCTGGTCGCGAATGAGATGCAGGACCTGATCGCAGCGGATCGCAGCATCGTCCGCGTCGACGACCTCGCACGCGAGATGTCGATGTCTGTACGTACACTGCAGCGCATCGCCGACCGCCACATCGGCCTCTCCCCGTTGGCGGTCATCCGCCGATACCGATTGCAAGAGGCCGCGGAACGACTGCGCGACGACCTGACGATCACCCTCGCCGACGTCGCCGCCGACCTCGCATACACCGATCAGGCGCACTTCTCGGCCGACTTCCGACAGACCCTCGGCCTGCCGCCGGGCGAATACCGCCGCACCGTCGCCCAATCCGGAACTGACTCATGACAGACGCGACATTGGCCGAGGACATGCTGGCACAGGTCGGTGCCCTCGACCCGGGCTCCCCGACCAGAAGCATCGTCACGCACGGCGCGGTGATCGTGCTCAACGGTGATCGCGCGTGGAAGCTGAAACGGCCAGTCCGGTTGCGCTACTTCGACTTCAGCACGCCGCAGCGTCGTGGACAGGCGCTCGACGCCGAACTCCGCCTCAATCGTCGCTTTGCTCCCGGCATCTACCTCGCCGTGCACACGATCAGCCGGGCAGATGACGGCTTGCTCTCGTTCGACGGCACGGGCGAAATCGTCGACCACGTCTTGGAGATGACACGCTTCGACGACGACGCACTGATGGTCACTCACGCACATCCGGGCGGCCTCGACGACGATCTGCTGCAGCGACTCGCGCTGCGCGTCGTCGAACTACACCAGGGATCTGAGATCAGTGGGGATGCCCGTGGGGCGCAACGATTACAAGAGGTCGTCGACGGAAACCTCGCGAGCATGGCGGCGTTCCCGGAGATCATCGAACCCGTTGTGGCACAGGAACTCACCGACAGGATCACCACCCTCATCACCGAGTATCGCGAACTCCTCGACGATCGAGCACGCGGCGGACGCGTTCGCCACTGTCACGGCGATCTACATCTCGGGAACGTCGCTATCATCGACGGCGAGCCGATTCCGTTCGACTGCTTGGAGTTCGACGCGGAGCTTGCCACCACCGACGTCCTCTACGATCTCGCGTTCCTCGTGATGGACCTGTGGGCGCGCGGGCTACGTCACGAAGCCAACGTCGTCGTCAACACCTACTTCGATCACGCGACGTTCGATGGTGCTATCGACGACGAGCAGGCCTTCTGCCTGCTGCCGGTACTGCTCGCCGTACGCGCCACGGTGCGTGCACACGTCGCGGCAGCCGAGCACGACGTCGACCGTGCGCACGAATACCTCTCGCTTGCACTGGGTTTCACCGAGTCTGCGCGGCCGCGGCTCGTCGCGATCGGCGGCGGTTCCGGTACCGGGAAGTCGACGATAGCGCGGGCGGTCGGAGGCAGCCTCGACCCCGCGCCTGGCGCTCGCATCCTGCGCACGGACGTGTTGCGCAAACGCCTTGCGGGAGTGGGCATCGCGGACAAGCTACCGCGATCGGCCTACACCGACACGGCTCGCGCCGCGGTGTACACCGAGCTGTTCCGCCTTGCCGAAGCAGACATACGCGGCGGAATGAGCGTCATCGCCGACGCCGTGTTCGGTCGAAGCAGTCAGTCGACCGCAACAGCCGATGTCGCCGAGCGCGCGGGCGTCGACTTCACCGGCATCTGGTTGGAACTACCTGAGTCCGAGCGCATTTCGCGGATCGAGCACCGCGGACTCGACGCCTCCGACGCCGACGCCTCGGTCGCGCGCAGGCAAAGTGAGACGCTCGAACGGCCCGACGATCACTGGCGGCGCGTCAAGGCGTCGGGCGGCGTCGAATCCGTGGTCGCCGCGAGCGGGCTGGGGGCTGATCGCGGCTGAGGACCGCGCCTCGACCAAGCCTCAGTCGCGCAGCGGCTTGACCAGTGGGAACAGGATCGTTTCGCGAATGCCCAGGCCGGTGAGCGCCATCAGCAAACGGTCGATGCCCATGCCGGTGCCCGCAGTCGGGGGCATGCCGTACTCCATCGCGGCGAGGAACTCCTCGTCGAGTCGCATGGCCTCGTCGTCGCCGGCAGCAGCGAGACGTGCCTGGTCGACGAAGCGCTCGCGCTGGATGACCGGGTCGACGAGCTCGGAGTAGCCGGTGGCCAGCTCGAAGCCGCGGACGTAGAGGTCCCACTTCTCGACGACGCCCGGCACGCTGCGGTGTGCACGAACGAGCGGCGACGTCTCGACGGGGAAATCGCGCACGAAGACGGGCTGCGAGAGCTTCTCGCCGACCATGTGTTCCCACAGTTCTTCGACGAGCTTCCCGTGACCGTAGCCCTTGTCCTTGGGCACCTCGAGGCCGACGCGGGCAGCGATGGCGAGCAGCTCGTCGACGCTGGTTCCGGGATGCTCCGGCCCGCCGTCGGGAACGATCTGTTGGCCGAGCGCCTCCGAGAGCGACGGGTACATCTCCAATGAGGTCCACTCGCCGGAGAGGTCGTAGGTGGTGCCGTCGGGCATTTCCGGGGTGAGCGTCCCGATCGCGCCGAGTGCCACCTCCTGGACGATCTCGCGGGTCATCGTCGCGGCGTCGTCGTAGGTGCCGTAGGCCTGGTAGGTCTCGAGCATCGCGAATTCGGGCGAGTGGGTGGAGTCGGCGCCCTCGTTGCGGAAGTTGCGGTTGATCTCGAAGACACGCTCGATGCCTCCGACGACCGCGCGCTTGAGGAACAGTTCGGGGGCGATGCGGAGGTAGAGGTCGATGTCGAAAGCGTTGGAGTGTGTCACGAACGGCCGTGCCGCTGCGCCGCCGTGCAGCGTCTGCAGCATCGGGGTCTCGATCTCGAGGAATCCACGGGTGACGAGCGCCTTGCGCAGCTCCGCGATCACCGAGATACGCGTCCGCGCGGTCTGACGTGCCTCGGGACGCATGATGAGGTCGACGTAACGCTGGCGGACGCGCGTCTCCTCGTTCATCTCCTTGTGCGCAACCGGCAACGGCCGCAACGACTTCGACGCCATCGCCCAGTCGTCGGCCATCACCGACAGTTCGCCGGTGCGCGAACTGATGACCTCACCGTGGACGTAGACGATGTCGCCGAGGTCGACGTCGGACTTCCAGCGGGCAAGCGACTCCTCGCCGACCCCGTTGAAACTGATCATGGCCTGGAGCTGGGTACCGTCGCCCTCCTGCAGCGTGGCGAAGCAGAGCTTGCCCTTGTTGCGCAAGAAGATCACGCGCCCGGCGACGCCGACCTGTAGCCCGGTCTCGGTGCCTGCCTCGAGGTCCGGATAGGCGGCGCGGATCTCGGAAAGGCTGTGCGTCCGCCCGATCGACACCGGGTACGCTTGCCCACCCTCGGCGAGGATGCGCTCACGCTTCTCGCGCCGGATGCGAAGTTGCTCGGGCGTCTGGTCGTCGTTTTCCGTGGTCAAGGGGTGATCACTCACACCCGAACCCTATCGGATCTGATTTTCCGGCCGGTGCGGGACCGATGCCGCCGGGCGGCGATCACACCCCGGCGGGAGCCAACACGATGTCGAATCGAACGCGTGACCAGGTACCGGTCACCACCCTGCCGTCGGGTGTTGGTGACCCGGCGGGCTGTTCGACGAAATCGTGCACGAGGGAATCTTTCACTCCGAACACCGAATCGGAGCCCAGCAGGCGATCGCCGCGGACGAAGATGTGCGTCACGAGCGTGCGACATCCCTCGTGCGACACCATGAAGTGCAGGTGAGATGCCCGCATCGGGGAACGCCCAACCGCGGCGAGCATCTCACCGACTGGACCGTCTGCCGGGATCGGATACGGCGTTGGTGTCACGCCCCAGAACCGGTACGAACCATCGGCGCCGGTGAACAGATGCGCGCGACCGGCAACCCGATCGTCGCCGTACTGCACGTCGTAGAAGCCGTCCTCGTCGGCCTCCCACACCTCCACCCGCGCGCCGCTGAGCGGGTTCCCGAGGTGATCGCGCACGGTCCCCTCAACCCAGCACGGTTGACCCGACGCACCGCCCGCGATGTCGCCGCCATCGGGTATCTGGGGTGAGTCATCGACGAAGAACGGCCCGAATACCGTTGCCTCGGTCGCATCGCCGTACGCGGTGTTGTTCACGGCGATTGTCTGCATCGACGCGCCCAACACGTCGGAGAGCAGGATGAACTCCTGGCGACGATCATCGGTGATGTGTCCGGCGCGGGTGAGGAAGTCGATCGCTGTATTCCATTCGGCCTCGGTGAGGCGGGTCTCTCGGATGAATGCGTGTACGTGTTCGACGATGCCGGTCATCAGCTCCCGCAGCCGCGGATTGGCGCAGTCATCGAAGGAAGCCACGACGTCGGCGACGAGTTGCGCTTCGCGGCGCTGCTGCTCGTCGACTGAGTCGACGGCAGGCTCCACGGTGGAGTCGGTGGTACTCATGTGATCGGTGTTCCTTTCCATGCACGGCGAAGCAGCGCCGCGAGGTTGTCGTGGGTCAACTCGACCGGGTTGCCGGCGGGCATGACGTCGAGGATGGCGTAGGTGGC
>NZ_LZMO01000013.1:0-20329 GCF_001665715.1 Gordonia sp. 852002-10350_SCH5691597 | reverse complement strand
CGCCAACCTCGTTGCGGCGTACCGCCAGAACATCTCTGACCTTCCCTGGATGACGCCGTCGACTCGCGAGCGCGCGTTGGTCAAGCTCGAGAAGTTCACCCCCAAGATCGGGTACCCCGCACAGTGGCGCGACTACAGCGCACTGTCGGTCGACCGTGGTGATCTCATCGGAAACTACGCGCGCGCAGCATCATTCGAGAACGAGCGCGAGTTCGCGAAGATCGGTTCGCCCGTCGACCGTGACGAGTGGTTCATGACGCCGCAGACGGTCAACGCCTACTACAACCCCGGCATGAACGAGATCGTCTTTCCCGCAGCGATTCTGCAGCCGCCGTTCTTCGATCCCGACGCCGACGATGCCGCCAACTACGGCGGGATCGGCGCGGTGATCGGCCACGAGATCGGACACGGATTCGACGACCAGGGCGCCAAGTACGACGGCGACGGCAATCTGGTCGACTGGTGGAGCGATGCCGACCGCACCGAATTCTCCAAGCGCACAAAGGCATTGATCAAACAATATGGCGAATTCACCCCCGAAGGACTCGACGACAAGTACAAGGTCAACGGCGAGTTCACCATCGGTGAGAACATCGGCGACCTCGGCGGGCTGTCGATCGCACTTGTCGCCTACCGCCTCGCCACCGAGGGCACCGAGCCCCCGGTCATCGACGGGTTGACCGGCATCCAGCGTGTGTTCTACAGCTGGGCGCAGATCTGGCGCACCAAGACGCGCGACGCCGAGGCGATTCGTCGACTCTCCATCGATCCCCACTCCCCGCCCGAATTCCGTTGCAACGGTGTCGTTCGCAACATCGACGCCTTCTACGACGCGTTCGACGTCGCCGAGGGCGACGAGTTGTTCCTGCCTGATGTCGACCGTGTCCGCATCTGGTAAGCCCCCGAGTTCCGGCGGCAATTCGGCGATCAGTGCCCCACGCCTCGCGAGCGCACTGCTGCGTCCTGCGCTCGCGGGGTTGGTGCTGCTCGTCGGCTATTTCCTGCTGCCGATCAATCAGGGCAACGACGCCAAGTTCCTCGGCCTTGTCGTGGGGGCACTGCTGCTGATCGCGTTCTGCGGCTGGGAGATTCGACATTTCATCCGGTCTCCGTATCCGGTCGCGACAGCCGTCGAGATGATCGCAGCACTCGCAACGTTCTACATCGTCGCCTTCGCCACCACGTACTTCCTGCTTTCCGAGTACGGCACCGACAGCTTCAATCTCCGACTCACGCGGGTCGACGCGCTCTACTTCAGCCTGACGGTGTTCACGACCACCGGCTTCGGCGACATCGCCGCGGTGTCGCAACCAGCGCGCATCGTCGTGTCGATCCAGATGGCGAGCAGTTTTGCCCTGATCGGCCTCGGCATCCGCCTCGTCACGCTGCTCGTCTCGTCGAGGCGCTCCTCCGACTGAGCCGTTCGGGACCCCTGACTCGACCGGGCATTTCGGGCAGCATGCCAAGATAGACGGCATGGCCACCCCACAGCGGACCGCGTCGTCGACCTCTCGTCTCCGCTGGCTCATCCCGGCACTCGGCATCCTCGCCTGGATTGTTGTCGGCTCGTTCACCGGACCGTTCGCGGGCAAGCTCGCGTCGGTCTCCACCAACGACAACACCGCGTTCCTGCCCGCCTCTGCCGAGTCGACCCGCGTCAACGACGAACTCGCGAAGTTCCAGGACACCAGCTACATCCCCGCGATCGTCGTCGCCGAACGTTCGTCGGGATTCACCGACGCCGACGCGGCATACCTGACCGACACCATCACGCCGCTCGCGGGCACCGAGGGATTCGGCAAAGCCTTCTCACCGGCGATCCGCTCCGCCGACGGCAAGGCAGCCGAACTCATCGTGCCGATCTCGACTGCGGGCGAGCCTGCCGACACCGTCGAGAAGCTCCGCGATCTCCTGGCCAATCCACCCAACGGACTGAGCGTCTACGTCACCGGCCCGGCCGGGCAGGTCGCCGACCTCGGCGAGGCCTTTGCGGGTATCGACGGCCTACTGCTGCTCGTCGCGGGCGCAGTGGTGATCGTCATTCTCGTCATCGTCTACCGCAGCCCCATCCTCCCGTTCGTCGTGATCATCTCGGCGATCTTCGCGCTCGGACTCGCGTCCGGTGCCGTCTACTTCCTGACAAAGCAGGGCGTGTTCGACCTCAACGGCCAGAGCCAGGGCATCCTGTTCATCCTCGTGTTCGGTGCAGCGACCGACTACGCACTTCTCCTGGTGTCGCGCTTCCGTGAGGAGCTGACACAGACCGTCGACAAGTACCAGGCGATCAAGGTTGCGTGGCGTGCGACGATCGAGCCGGTCGCGGCGTCGGCCGGAACGGTGATCCTCGGCGTGCTCTGTCTGCTGTTCTCCGACCTCAACTCCAACCGCAGCCTCGGCCCGGTCGCAGCGATCGGCATCGTGGCGTCGTTCCTCGCGTCGATGACGTTCCTGCCCGCGGTTCTCGCGCTCCTCGGCCGTTCCGCGTTCTGGCCCGTCCGACCCCACCTCGCCGAGTCGGGCACCAACACCTCGACGCACCGCTTCTGGCACCGGATCGCCGAGAAGGTCGCGTCCACACCGCGAGTCATCTGGGCATCCACCCTGGTCGTACTGCTCATCGGAGCCGCATTCGCCCCGATGTTCCGCTCCGACGGCATCGCCCAGACCGACTTCTTCCTCGGCAGCGTCGAGTCCGTCGAGGGCGCCGACGTCCAGGCCCGCCACTTCGACGCCGGCAGCGGCTCCCCGACGTGGATCATCGCCGACGCTCCGCAGGGCTCGGCCGTTCTCGACGCTGTGAAGAGCGTCGACGGCGTCGCGCGGGCAGAGGTCTACACCGCGGGCCAGACGCCTGTGGTCCGCGACAATCGCGTGGCCATCGAGGCGACGCTGACCGACAATGCCGACTCACTGGCCGCACAGGACACCGTCGTGCGCATCCGCGAGCGGGTCCATCCGATCAACGACGCGAACGCAGTCGTCGGCGGTACGACCGCAACCGACCTCGATACCCGCACCACAGCCGAGCACGACCGCAATCTGATCATCCCGATCGTGTTGCTCGTGGTGCTCGCGGTGTTGATCCTGCTGCTACGCAGCATCGTCGCGCCAGTGATTCTGCTCGGCACCACTGTGCTGTCGTTCGCGACGACGCTCGGCGTCGGGGCGTTGCTGTTCAACGGACCCTTCGGTTTCCCCGGCGCAGACCCCGTAGTGCCCCTGTTCGCGTTCGTGTTCCTTGTCGCGCTGGGCATCGACTACAACATCTTCTTGATGACCCGGGTCCGTGAGGAGTCGAAGACCCACGGCACACGCCAGGGTGTGATCCGCGGGCTGACCGCGACCGGCGGTGTGATCACCTCGGCGGGTGTCGTGCTCGCCGCGACGTTCGCGTCGCTTGCCGTGATCCCGCTGCTGTTCCTCGCCCAGGTGGCGTTCCTCGTGGCGTTCGGAGTCCTGATCGACACGCTCATCGTGCGGACCTTGCTCGTACCCGCGCTGTCGATCGACATCGGACGACGGATCTGGTGGCCCAGCAAGCTGTCGCGCCGAACCAGTGAGAGTGAGACCACCGAGAGCGAGACGACCCCCAGCCAGAAGGCACTCGCGAACGGCGACGCAAGTGACGCGTGAGTAACCTGAGAGTTCGCCGAATTCAATCGGCCTTGTTCGATCACCGCGCTAACGTCAGCGTATGAGTCCCGAACGATCGTTGATCGGCGCGCCATGACTCTCGCCGATCGTCAGCCCATCACTCGTCAGGATTTCGCGTCGCTGCGACGCGGCGGCCTCAACTGGCAATCCCTGCCGCTGCGCCTGTTCGTCAAGGGCAACGCACGGTTCTGGGATCCCACGGCCATCGACATGTCGCGCGACGCCGCCGACTGGTACGAGCTCGACGCCGAACAACAGCGCAGCGCAACGTTTCTCGTCGCGCAGTTCGTCGCGGGCGAGGAGGCCGTGACCCAGGACATCCAGCCGTTCATGAAGGCGATGGCCGCCGAAGGGCGGTTCGGCGACGAGATGTATCTGTCGCAGTTCTGCTTCGAAGAGGCCAAGCACACCGAGGTCTTCCGGCTCTGGATGGACTCCATCGGCCTCACCGACGACCTCAACCCCTACGTCGCCGACAACCCCTACTACCGGCAGCTCTTCTACGAAGAACTCCCCGAATCGCTTCACCGCCTCGACAACGATCCGTCGCCGCTCAACCAGATCCGCGCCAGCGTCACCTACAACCACGTCATCGAGGGCTCACTCGCCCTGACGGGCTACTACGCCTGGCAACGGATCTGCACCAGGCGCGGCATCCTGCCCGGCATGCAGCGCATCATCAAGTTCATCGGCGACGACGAGCGTCGCCACATGGCGTGGGGCACCTTCACGTGCCGTCGCCACGTCGCGGCCGACGACAGCCTGTGGGATGCGGTCGGCGTTCGGATGGGCGAACTGATGCCGCTCGCGCTCGGGATGATCGAGTGGGTCAACGCCCAATTCGACGAGCCACCGTTCGGAATCGACAACTCCGAGTTCCTCTCCTACGCCGCCGACCGCGCGCAGCGTCGACTCAGCGCCATCGAATCGGCGCGGGGCCGCCCCGTCGAGGAGATCGACGTCGACGTCTCGCCCGAACTGCTCGAAGAGCGCTTCGGCGAAGAGGACGCGGAATCCCTCGGCGCCTGAGCCGCCCAACTCGTGACAAGAAACTAGAACACGTTCTAGTCTGATCATGTGGATGTCACCTACGACGAGACCAGGCGCGAACTGAGCACCGACAACGGCGTGCTGCGCTATCACGAGGCGGGCGACCCCGACGCGCCGCCGCTGATCCTGCTTCACGGCTCCGGCCCCGGAGTCACGGGTTGGCGCAACTATCGCGGCAACCTCGGGGTCTTCGCGCAGACACACCACTGCTTCGTCCTGGAGTTCCCAGGCTTCGGCGTCAGCGATCCCTGGGAGGGCATGCCCGTTCTCACCGCAGGCAAGTCCGTGCTCGCGTTCATGGACGCGCTCGGGATTGCTGCCGCACCGATGATCGGCAACTCGATGGGTGGCGTCGTCGGCGTCAACCTCGCGATCCGCAAACCCGACCGCGTCCAAAAACTCGTCACCATCGGCGGTGTCGGGCCAAACCTGTTCAGCCCGAGCCCAAGTGAAGGACTGCGGCTACTCCAAGAGTTCGCCGACGACCCCGACCGCGACAAGCTGATCCGCTGGCTCCGCGCGATGGTCTACGACAAGGATCTCGTCACCGAGCAACTCATCTCCGAGCGGTGGGAGGCCGCGATGAATCCCGAAGCGCTCGCCACCGGTCGCGCGATGTACGGCTCGGCGTCGTTCGAGATGCAGCAGCAGTTCCTCGCGACCTCCGACATCCCGCCCTACTGGGCGATGATGCACAAGATCTCCTGCCCCACACTGCTCACCTGGGGCCGCGACGACCGCGTGAGTCCACCCGACATGGCCCTCGCCCCCATGCGTCTCATCCCCGACGCCGAGCTACACATCTTCCCCCGCTGCGGACACTGGGTGATGATCGAGGCCAAAGAGGCATTCGAGTCGACGGTCGCCGCGTTCCTCGCGCGCTGACGCGCCCCACGCTGGTTGAGCCGGCGCGAGCTCGCGAGCACCGAAGTCGAAACCACCCCACCCCCACGCGCTGAGCGCACCCCTCCGCTGGTTGAGCCGGCGCGAGCTTGCGAGCACCGAAGTCGAAACCACCCCACCCCAGCCCCAACTCCGCCCAGTAAAACCCGTTGCCCCCGCCCAACCCGCTCTGGCATCGTTACCTCTCGCACGAGAGAGCAGCCGATCCCGGGGTACCGGCGATCATGTTCTGCGCGTTGGACTCTCGAGCACCATTCACGGAAATGGCAGGGCTCCTAAAGCCCGAGGTTCAACTCCTCACCAGACGCCACCCCCGGGAACTCAAGGTCGACGCCGGTCCTGCGGTCGTCCGACGTCTGACTTCGGTCGGTCCGCGGGCGACCCCATCGACGCGATCTCCCGCGGGCGGTGTCGCCTGCCGAACATTCTGCGCCACAACCGAATACACACCTGACAACTACTTGCACACACGACATGCGCGACAAACGAAGGGAGGTTCGCACCATGTCTGCTTTCACCGAACTCCGCCTGGCGACCAAGCCCGCCAAGCGGTGGTTCCCCAAGATCTCCGTACCGATCGGGTACACGGGACTCGAGTACCGCAATGGCGAACTCTCCCTGCACCTTTCGCCCGGCGAGTATCGCAAGCGCAGGGGTGCCGTGTACACGTTCGTCGACATGCGCGAGCGCGTCATGACCCTCGCTCCGCAGGACATCCTGACGTCCGACTCCGTGTCGCTGCGCGTCACGATGGCCGTCCGCGCAACGGTTGTCGACGCGGTCGCATTCACCGAGCGGGCCAGCGACCCGTGGGCGTCGGTCTACCTCGCCGCGCAGGTGGCGTTGCGTGAAGTCTGCGCAGCCGTGACCGTCGATGAGGTGATCACCCGAGCCGACACCGTCGACACCGGGCCGATCATCGCCGCGACCGCACGTGCCGGCCGGGCGGCGGGCATCGAGGTACTCGACGTATTGGTCAAGGATGTAATCCTGCCCACCGAGATCCGGTCGGCAGCAACCGAATTGGTCACTGCCAAGGCACGTGGACTGGCCAAGCTGGAGACCGCACGCGCAGAAACTGCTGCGCTGCGTTCGTTGGCCAACGCCGGTCGCGTGCTCGACGCCCACCCCGCACTGGCGCGCTTGCGTCTGGTGCAGGATGCGCCGTACGGCACCAAGTTCGTGGTGGCGCTCAGCGACGCCGAGTCCGGCACCGACTGAGGCTGGACGATCCCAGGGAGGCCCGTCAGTAGGGTGGCGGGTTCTCTTCGTTCCACTTCTCTTCGGCGCGTGCGACTTTCGCGCGTCGTTGGGCGTGGATGGTGTCGATGGTTCGGCGCGCGGGGTGATCGGGTGGTTTGGTGGGGATGAGTTTGGGGAACAGATCGAGTCCGCCGAAGGCGTTGCCGACAAAGGTGTGTCCGGTGGGGGACACGAAAATTGCTGTCTGCAGGTCGAGTTGGTAGTCACGCCATCGACCAAACGTTTTGGTGCGGTGATGAAATCGGCACAGTGGTTTGAGGTTTTCTCGCACGGTCAACCCACCGCTGGACGGGTTGTGGTGGTCAAACGGGGTGCTGTGGTCGACGTCGGCCTGCCACACCGGGTTGGTGCACCCGGGGAACGTGCAGCACAGTTCACCCGAGCGGACCAGCGCGAGGAGCTTCTTGCTGGGCACATAGCGCAGTGCTGCGCGTGCAGCCGCGGCGTGGTCGGGGTGGCGCGGATCCAGAGCGCCGACGCCGGTGTCGAGGTAGTCGAATGTTGCGTCGGCGGCCAACTCGCGGACGGTGTCGGCGTCTATGACTCCGACACCATCGAGGTAGCCGGGCTGATCGTCCTGACCGTCAAGGGTCGATTGATTCGCGACGACATGAATCATCGCGCGCGGACCCACCGGCATTGGCATAGGCGTCGCGGTGGGTTCGGTGGTGTCGACGTCACTGGCGTCGGGGCTGGTGCAGGTGTCGCATCGGCAGGCGAGGTTGGTGTCGCCGTTGGCAAATGCGGTCAGTGCGTCGGCTCGGCGCTGTGCGTGGGTGCGGGGGTCGGCGTCGTGGACGCTGTTGGCGAGTTGGGTGAGGCGTTGGTCGATCAATACGCCGGAGGCGGCGGGCACAGTGCCGCTCAGTCGGGATTGGCCGGGAGTCCACCGGTCGGGGCGGACCTGGACGTTGCGGTCGGCGTCGATGCGGGCACGACGTCGTTTGACGGCTTCGGCATCGACTTGGGCGACAACAGAATCGACGAGCGCAGCAAATCGTGTCGTTGACAGATGATCACGTGCTGAGAGGGCGGCGGTGAGGCGGGCGTCGACCTCGTCGATGGTGTCGGAGCCGCACAGGCTGGTGCGGGCGACAGCGATGTGGAACCGCTGCAGGTCGATACGCCCGCAGGCCAGGAGTGAGGAGGTGTAGGGGAGTCGGTAGCGCAGGGCGTGGGCGTCGATGATCAATTCGCGTGCCCGACCCGGCGGTAGCGACAAGACTGCGCCGACGTCGGCGATGGTGCGTTCCAAACCATTTGGGCCGTATTGTGCGCGGGGGTCGTCGCCGGTCTGTCCTCGAGCAGCGAGCTCGCGCACCGCTTCTGGTGAGTCTGCTTGGCCGTCGGTGAGTTCGCCGATCTCGGCGCCGTAGTCTTCTTCGTGTTCCTCGTGGATGAGGCTGATCGCCGTCAGCAGGCGGAACTGTGCAGAGGCAATGGTGGAGGCGCAGTGCGCGATCACCTCGACCAGATCGGTTTTCGACAGAGATTCGTCCTCGGCGACGCGCGCGAGCACCGGCGGCTGCGACGCGGGCACGCCTGTGGCGTCGGCCGCGCCGGCCGGGTCGGGGAAGGTTTCCAAGGACATACATCGAACATACAGACGAGGTCTGACAATTCTCGCCGCTGATCTGCGGCGGATTCTGAAGCCTACTTCCCTCAGCCGACTGATCTCTCATCCCGCCGACCGTGCGCCCCATCCCGCCGACTGTGCGCTCCATCCGTCCGACTGGGTAGAGAACACAAAAGGTGGGGGAGGAAAGTTCCTCCCCCACCTCGTGTGGGTCACTTCAGACTCAGCCAGATCAGAGACCCGGCCAGATCAGAGAACTCAGTACTTCTCGCCCTTGGCGGCCTTCTCGACGAGCGAGGCAGGCGGCTCGAAGTGCGAGCCGTACTTCTTGGCCAGGTCGCGCGAGCGGTCGACGAAGCCCTGCAGTCCACCCTCGTACTGGTTGATGTACTGGATCACGCCACCGGTCCACGCGGGGAAGCCGATGCCGAAGATCGAGCCGATGTTGGCGTCGGCGACGGAGTCGAGGACACCCTCGTCGAAGCACTTGACGGTCTCGAGGGCCTCGGCGAAGAGCATGCGCTCCTGCATGTCCTCGAACGGGATCTCGGTGCTGCCCGACTTGAAGTGGTCGCGCAGACCCGGCCACAGCCGGACACGCTTGCCGTTCTCGTCGTACTCGTAGAAGCCCGCGCCTTCCTTCTTGCCCGGACGACCTTCGTCGACCAGGTAGTCGATGACCTCGAAGGAGCCGTGCTGCGGCAGTTCCTTGCCCTCGGCCTTCGCGCCGTCCTCGCTGGACTTGCGGATCTTCTGCATCAGGACGAGGTTGAGCTCGTCGGACAGCTGCAGCGGTGCTGCCGGGTAGCCGGCCTGCGTGCCCGCATGCTCGATGAACGCAGGCTCGATGCCCTCACCGACGGCGGCGATGGCCTCGTTGATGAACGTACCGATGACGCGGCTGGTGAAGAACCCACGGCTGTCGTGAACGACGATCGGGGTCTTGCGGATCTGCAGCGTGTAGTCGATCACCTTGGCCAGCACCGCATCCGAGGTCTTCTCACCGCGGATGATCTCGACCAGCGGCATCTTGTCGACCGGCGAGAAGAAGTGGATTCCGATGAAGTCCTCGGAGCGCTTCACGCCCTCGGCGAGGATCGTGATCGGCAGTGTCGAGGTGTTCGAACCGAGCACGGCGTCGGGTTCGACGACATCCTCGATCTCCTGGAACACCTTGTTCTTCACCTCGACCGACTCGAAAGCGGCCTCGATGACAAGGTCGACGCCCTTGAAGTCGGCGGCATCGCCGGTCGGGTGAATCCGACCGAGCAGCGCGTCGCTCTTCTCCTGGGTGGTCTTGCCGCGGGAGAGTGCCTTCTCCTCGAGCTTGACCGCGTAGCCCTTGCCCTTCTCCGCGTTCTCCAGCGACACATCCTTGAGAACGACGTCGATGCCTGCCTTGGCCGACACGTAAGCGATTGCGGCGCCCATCATTCCGGCACCGATCACGCCGACCTTCTTGGCCTGCCACTTCGGGTAGCCCTCGGGACGCGAGCCACCGTTGTTGATGGTCTGCAGGTCGAAGAAGAACGCCTTGATCATGTTCTGCGCGACCTGGCCGGTGACCAGCGAGACAAAGTAGCGGGTCTCGACGAGGTCGGCGGTGTCGACGTCGACGTAGGCACCTTCGATGGCAGCGGCCAGGATGGCGCGCGGCGCAGGCATGTTCGCGCCCTTGATCTGCTTGCGAAGCAGAGCGGGGAATGCGGGAAGGTTGGCCGCGACCGACGGGTTGGTCGGAGCACCACCCGGAATCTTGTAGCCCTTCTTGTCCCACGGCTGCTGTGCCTCGGGGTTCTCCTTGATCCACGCCTTCGCAGCGGGCAGGAGCTCCTCAACCGATCCGACGACCTCGTCGACCAGACCGGTCTCCTTGGCCTTGGTGGCGTTGAAACGCGGACCCTGCAGCAGCACGCCCATCAGCGCGTTCTGCATGCCGAGCAGGCGGACGGTACGCACGACGCCGCCGCCACCGGGCAGCAGGCCGAGAGTGACCTCGGGCAGGCCGACGACGGCACCCTTCACGTCGGCGATGACGCGGTAGTGGGTGTGCAGCGCGAGTTCGAGGCCACCGCCGAGGGCGGCACCGTTGATGGCTGCCACAACGGGCTTGCCCAGCTTCTCCAGGCGACGCAGCACGGTCTTCATGCCGTTGGTGCGCTCGGTGATCGACGCGGCGATCTCTTCCTTGGACTGCGTCCGCTCTGCGGTCATGTCCTTGAGGTCGCCACCCGCGAAGAAGGTCTTCTTCGCCGAGGTGATGACGACACCGGTGATGTCGTCCTTCTCGGCCTCGAGACGGTCGACGGTCGCGGCGATCGAGGCGATGAACGTGTCGTTCATCGTGTTGGCGCCCTGCGCCTTGTCGTCCATGGTGAGGACGACAACGCCGTCGGCGTCCTTCTCCCAGCCAATCATGTTGTCACTCATTGCTTTTGAAAGTCCTTCTGTAGGTCAGAGACGCTCGATGACGGTCGCGACGCCCATGCCGCCGCCGATACACAGGGTGATCAGGCCGTAGCGGCCGCCGGTGCGCTCGAGCTCGTCGAGGCAGGTGCCGAAGATCATCGCGCCGGTTGCGCCCAGCGGGTGACCCATTGCGATGGCGCCACCGTTGCGGTTGACCTTCTCGTGCGGGATGTTCAGGTCCTTCATCCACTTCAAGACGACCGCGGCGAACGCCTCGTTCAGCTCGAAGACGTCGATGTCGTCGACGGTCAGTCCGGCCTTCTTCAGCGCCAGCTCGGTGGCCGGGGTGGGACCGGTGAGCATGATGGTGGGCTCGGAACCGATCTCCGCGAAGGAGACGACGCGACCGCGCGGGGTGAGCCCGTTGCGCTTGCCTGCCTCTTCGCTACCGATGAGGACCAGCGACGCACCGTCGACGATGCCGGAGCTGTTGCCACCGGTGTGAACGTGGTCGATCTTCTCGACGCTGTGGTACTTCTGCAGCGCGACGTCGTCGAAGCCTGCCATCTCGGCGAGCGCGGCGAACGCGGGCTTGAGCTTGCCGAGCGACTCGACGGTAGAACCCGGACGACGATGCTCGTCGTGATCGAGCACGATCACGCCATTGATGTCACGAACCGGGACCACCGACTTGGCGAAGTATCCACCGTTCCAAGCGTTTTCGGCCCGCTCCTGCGACTCTGCTGCGAAGGCGTCGACGTCTTCGCGGCTGAATCCCTCGATCGTCGCGATGAGGTCGGCACCGATGCCCTGCGGCACGATGTAGTTGTCGTACGCGGTGGTCGGGTCCATGAAGAGTGCGCCGCCGTCGCTGCCCATCGGGACACGCGACATCGACTCGACGCCGCCGGCGAGCACGAGGTCGTCGAAGCCGGACGCGACCTTGGCGGCAGCGAGGTTGGTGGCCTCGAGGCCCGACGCGCAGAAGCGGTCGATCTGGGTGCCGGGGACGGTCTCGGGCAGGCCGCTGTTGAGCGCTGCGGTACGCGAGATGACACCGCCCTGCTCGCCAACCGGCGAGACGACACCGAGGATGACGTCGTTGATGTCGGCAGGGTCGAGGCTGCCGTGACGTGCGAGAACCTCGTTGATGAGGCCGGACGCGAGGTCGACGGGCTTGATGCTGTGCAGCGACCCACCGCGCTGCTTGCCACGCGGCGTACGGATCGCCTCGTAGATGAATGCTTGATCAGGCACGAATGTTCCTTTCACATGAACCAGCGATGGTTACCATACGAGGCTAACGCGGGATCACTTCTTTGGCTATAGCAGGTGGTCAAATAGTCGCGGAAGCGCGCAGATCTGAGCTAAGGTCGATTAACAATGTCTACTCAGAAGCCACGCCGCACACGGCCTGCCGACCGCAAACGGCAGCTGGTCGACCATGCGGCGGCACTGTTCCTCGATCGTGGCTACCCGCATGTCTCGGTTGCCGACATCGCCCGCGCCTCGGGCGTGACCGCGCCCTCGGTGTACCGACACTTCGACGACAAGCAGGCGTTGTTGTCCGCGGCCGTACTCGCGGGCGTCGACGACCTCGAGGCGTGCACCGACCGGACCCTCGGCGACGGTCAACGCCCACTGGGCGAACTGATCAACGCACTCTGCGACCTCGGCGTGCACCACCCCGAATCGGTGTCGCTGTGGCGGTGGACGAGCAACTATCTGTCCGAGGACCAGAACAAGCAGATGGTCCTGCGCACCCAGCAGGTACTGGCGCGCTGGGCGACCGCGATCGTCAGTGAGCGTCCCGGCCTGTCCGACCGCGAGGCCCGCTCACTGGGGTGGGCGGCACTGAGCGTCGCGGGCAGCCTCGCGGTACACAACTCGCGGATGTCGGCGGCCCGGGCGCGCGCCGAACTCGTCGTACTCACCGAGCGACTGCTCGACCTGCGCCCCGCAACCGCACCCGACCTACCTCCCGAGCCCACCATCGCGGGCCTCTCGTCGTCGCGTCGTGACGAGATCCTCGACGCCGCGGCCGCGCTGTTCGCCGATCACGGCTACGCCGACGTGGGGGTCGACGACATCGGCGCCGCCGTCGGAATCACCGGACCCAGTGTCTACAAACACTTTTCGTCGAAGCTCGCCATCCTGCTCGGCATCGGCCAGCGCAGCGCCATGCGGCTGGAGACGGGAGTCATGGCCGCGCAGTCCACCACCGCCGACCCTGCCAAGCTCCTCGGACTCCTCGTCGACTCCTACGTCACCGTGATCACCTCGACGCCCGACCTCTCCGTGGCGTTCAACAGCTCGGCGGTCTTCGCCGGCCAGGAGACAGCGGCGGAGCTACTCGACGTCCAGCGCCGCTACGTCCGACGCTGGATCGACCTCCTCGGCCAGATCCAACCCGACGTCCGGCCCGATCAGCGCGCGGTCGCGGTGCACGCCGCCCTGTCGATCGTCAACGACGCCGTGCGAATGCGCCGCGGCACCACCCGCCCCGACTTCGCAGCCGAGATGGCGTACCTGATGAAGGGCGTACTGGGGCTTTGAGGTCGTCGAACCGCTACCTTTGACTCATGCACATCGAGCACGGCGCGTACCGGAGTGCCGGTGAGTGATCAGGAACGTTCGGGACTGAGCGCTCCCGAACCGCGATACACGCGCGACGACCTCGTGGAGGAGCTCGGACTCTCTCCCGACTATGCCGAAAAGGTCTGGAACGCGTTCGGTTTCGCGCGACAGTCGACACCCGACAAGATCTTCACCGCCGACGAGGTGAAGGCGCTCGGACTCTTTGCCGACTCTGAACACACCATGCCCGAGACCGCGCAGGTCGCAACCGCACGAGCAATCGGACAGACGATGTCACGCCTCGCCGACTGGCAGGCCGACCAGTTGACCGAACTCGAACGCAATCCGGATGTGCCGTGGACTCGCGACCAGATGGCGAACGCGTTGGGCGTGATCCAACAGCTGATCTGGCGCAGACACCTCGACATGGCCATGACCCGCGACGAATCCCGCGAATCCGACGAGCGGATGGAGCTCGTCGTCGGCTTCGCCGACATCGTCGGATACACCAGTCTGTCTCGACGCACCCCTCTCGACGAGCTCGAGCATCTACTCGAGACGTTCGAGGACCGCACCTTCGACGTCGTGGCCAGGTACCGCGGCCACGTGGTCAAGACCCTCGGCGACGGCGTCATGTTCACGTTCAGCTCGTCGAATGCCGCCGCGCAGGCAGCACTTGCGATACACGAACTCAGCGACGACAAGCCCATCCCGGCACTGCGCGTAGGACTTGCGCGCGGACAGATTCTCTCCCGACTCGGCGACGTCTTCGGCGAGCCCGTGAACATCGCTGCGCGCCTGTGCGGTTCAGCGCGACCGGGCAGCACGCTGGTCAGCGAACCGGTGGCCGACGATATCGCCGACGACGACCGCTTCTACCTACGGTCGATCTCCCCGCTGTCGGTCCGCGGCTACCGGCGGCTACGCGCAAAGGTGTTGGAAGCCAACAAGTATTACGAATCGGGCGCCAAGTCAGGAGACGAGGCCAAGTCAGGAGACGAGGCCGAGTCCGGGGCCGGGTCGACATCCGACGGCTCGACCGAAGACGTCGCCTCGTAGACGCGCACCTCATTCGCCTTGATGACCAGGTAGACCTCGCGGCCGGCATCGAGTGCAAGATCTCCGACGGCGCCCCACGTCACCTCCGCCGAGACCACCTGCCCGGCAACGTCGCAGCGCACAATCGCGTGATCGCCCTGGGGCATGACCTCCGAGACCGTTCCGCTCAAGACCGTGCGCGGACTTCCCTGCGGCGCATCGAGGTATAGCGCCACCGCGCGCGGTGAGAAGGTCGCCACCGCCCCGACACCCGGCCTGCTCGCATCTGCCGACACGCCCGTGACGCTGCCGCCCCCAACCCCTACTACTGTCGCGGGCGCCTTGAAGGTTCCGACGAACATGTTGAGACCCGTGAGTGCGGCGGCGAATGCTGTTTCCGGACGCCGCAACACCTCTCGTGTCGGACCACGCCCCACGACCCGGCCATGCTCGATGATCACGACGTCGTCGGCGAGTGCAACGGCGTCGACAAGGTCGTGTGTGACGAGCACCGTGCAGCCCTTCCGCTCGGTGATCAGCGACCGCAACAGTGTGCGCATCTGTTGTGCCACATCCACATCGAGCGCAGCGAACGGCTCGTCGAGCAGTAGTACGTCCGGCTCGGTCGCGAGAGCGCGTGCGATCGCGACGCGCTGTGCCTGTCCACCCGACAGTTGTTTCGGGGAACGGTCTGCGAACTCGGCGACACCGACCGCGGCGAGCCATCGTTCGGTACGGGCCGCAACCTCTTTCCGCGACAAACCCGCGGACTCCGGCCCGAATGCGACGTTGCTCGCGACGCTCATGTGGGGGAACAAGCGTGGTTGCTGAGCGAGCAGCACCACCGACCGGCGATGCGGCGGCACAAAGGTTTTCCCGTCCTGCAGACTGCGGCCGTCGTAGTCAACCGTCGAGTCGTCGGTGCGGCGCAGTCCGGCCAGCACGGCGAGGGTGGTGCTCTTACCCGACCCGTTGGGTCCGAGTATCGCGCAGGTCTTGCCATCCGCGACGTCGAGGTCGATCTCGAGAAATGGCGTCGCACAACGGATTGACGCTCGCAGGCCGCTCACGCACCCACCGCCGGGGTTCGGCGTAGATGCACGGCGACGACGACGATCAGCGCAACACCCATCAGCACCAAAGACAGCGGAAGAGCCTCGATCGGATCGTTGATCGAGTCGAGGTAGATCTTCAGAGGTGCCGTCTGCGTGGTTCCCGGCAGGTTACCCGCGAACGTGATGGTCGCGCCGAACTCGCCGAGAGCCCGCGCAAAGGCCAGTACCGCACCCGCTGTGAGCGCCGGAAAGACCAGCGGCAGTGTGACTTTCCACAGAGTCCTCGTCGGGCTCGCGCCCAGCGTCGCGGCGATCTGCTCGTAGTCCGCTCCGGCCGACCGCAACGCGCCCTCGACGCTCAGGACCAGGAACGGCATGGCGACAAACGTCTGCGCGACAACCACACCGGCCGTCGTGAACGCCAACTGGATGCCCGCGCGGTCCAGATACTGACCGACCAGTCCGTAGCGGCCCAGTGCGTACAGTAGCGCGATGCCACCGACCACCGGCGGTAACACCAAGGGCAACAACACCACTGCGCGCAGCACGCGGACAGCGATTCCCTGGAACCGAGCGAAGACAAAGGCGATGGGCACGCCGAGGATGACGCATAGCAGTGTGCTCACCACCGCGGTCAGCACACCGAGCCGCAGAGCGTCGAGAGATGCCTGCGAGGTGATGGAAGCCCAGAAGTCTCCCCACGGCATTCGGACGATGATCGCGAGCGGACCGACCAGGATGAAACAGATCCCGATGACGGCGGGGACATACACCCACAGCGGAATCCGACGCATGACCAGCTCAGGAGCTCGCGGGCTTGAACCCTGCGGCAGACAGGATCTCCTGCCCGGTCTGGCCCGTCACCATGTCCTTGAACTGAGTTGCCTGCTCAGAATGCCTGGTGCCCTTGACCGTTGCGATCGGATACTTGTTGACCACCTTGGCGAACGCCGGATCTTCGACGGTGGAGACCTTGTTGCCCGCCGACTTCGCGTCTGTCACATAGACCAGACCGGCGTCGGCCTCACCGGAGGTGACCTTGGTCAGCACGGAGGTCACCGACGTTTCCTGGCTCACCGGCGACAACTCGACACCCGTGTTCTTCTCGACCGCCACCGTCGCCGCCCCGCACGGAACCTCCGGCGCACAGACGACCGTCTTCACGTCGGCATTCTTCAAACTCGCGAATCCGTTGATCTGCTTGGGATTTCCCGGCGCCGTCGCGATCACCAGTGTGTTGGTGGCGAAGATGGCCGGGTCGACCGCCTTGTCACCGAGCTTCTGCATCGTCCGCTCATCCGCGGTGGCGATCACGTCGGCGTCAGCACCCTGGTTGATCTGGGTGACCAACGCCGACGACCCCGCGAAGCTGAGCTTCACGTCGACGTCGGAGTGTGCCTTCTCGAAAGCGTCGGCCAGCTCGGTGAAGGTGTTCTTCAATGACGCTGCCGCGTACACGTTGAGAGTTACCTTCTGCCCGTCGGTACTCGAAGAAGCACCGCTCGACGAATCACTGTCCGACGAACATCCGGCGACGGCGGCGATCACGGCGATGAGCGCCGCGCAGACGGCCAGCAGACGACGAACCGGTACAGGACGAGACGACCCAGCACGCGATGACACAGCAGTTCTCACTTCTCTCCCGCGCACGCGGGTCACTTGTTCGGATCAGGACGTTCGACGATCACCGTCGTCGCCTTGACCACCGCGGTCGCGACGACGCCGGGTTCGAGTCGGAGTTCTCGCGCGGCTTCGGCACTCATCAGCGATGTGACCTCGAACGGCCCGCACTGCAGAGTCACCTGAGCCATCACGGTGTCGACGACCAGGTCCGTCACCAGTCCGGTGAACCTGTTACGCGCCGATCGCAGCACCCCGGTGCCGTCGTCGTCGGGGACGCGCGACCGGCGACGCGCAAGCGCTGCGAGACCGACGCCGTCGACGGTCGCGACTGCTTCGCCGCCACCCGGCTCGAGCTCGCCGGAGGCCAGCCAGCGTCGAACGGTGTCGTCGCTGACCCCGAGAAGCGTCGCGGCATCGCGTACTTTGATCGCCGTCACCCGAGCGAGTTTAACCGCAGTCGCGGAGAAGTGGGCTGTTGATCGACGCATGTGCGGGTCCACCGATGAATTCTCGGCCGGTCACGAGTCGACACCTGTACCCCGTTCACACCACCCGGCCCCCGAAACTCAGTCGCCGATGTCCGACTCGCCCGATACCGTGAGGAACCATGAGCCAGCCAGCGCCACCCACCACCGCAGGCCACACACCCGGCCCACCCGACACCGTCCTCGACCTCGCCGTCGAGGCCACCAACCTCGTCAAACGCTTCGACGACTTCACCGCCGTCGACGACGTCAGCTTCAACGTGCCCACGGGCTCGGTTCTCGGTCTGCTCGGTCCCAACGGGGCAGGCAAGACGACGATCGTGCGGATGATGACCACACTCTCGCTTCCGACGAGCGGAACCGCCCGCATCGCCGGATTCGACGTCCGGACCGACCCCGAAATGGTGCGCCGCAACATGGGGCTCACCGGTCAGGCCGCCACGGTCGACGAGATCCTCACCGGCCGCGAGAATCTGCGGATGGTCGGCGGCCTGTACGGCATCACCCGAAAGGCGTTGGCCGCACGCACCGACGAACTCCTCGAACAGTTCTCGCTGACCGACGCCGCCGACAAACAGGTCCGCGCCTACTCCGGCGGCATGCGCCGACGTCTCGACCTCGCCGTCAGCCTGCTTGCCGCACCCCCGGTGCTGTTCCTCGACGAGCCGACGACCGGCCTCGACCCGCGCAGCCGCGCCGAACTGTGGGATGTCCTGCGACGCCTGGTCGCGGGCGGCACCACGTTGGTGCTGACCACGCAGTATCTCGAGGAAGCCGACCAACTGGCCGACAACATCGTCGTCATCGACAAGGGTCGGGTCATCGCCGAGGGCACCCCGCTGCAACTCAAAGAACGTGCGGGCGCGGCAAGCGTGGTCATCACCGTGTCCGACGCCGCGTCACTGCCCGCGGCGCAAGAACTGTTGCGCCGCAACGGCGGAGATGTGTTCGTCGACGAGACCGCCCGCACACTGACCTCGTCGGCTTCCGGCCTCGCCGACCTCACCCGCATCGCGGCCTGGTTCGACGAATCGGGGATCACCGTCGACGACATCGGACTCGCCCGACCGAGCCTCGACGACGTCTTCCTCTCCCTCACCGGCCACCGCGCCGAGACCACCACAGACGACGATGCCGACGCCGGCACCGACAACGCCCCCACCTCGAGCGGAGACACCCGATGAGCACCACATCGATGACATCGCAACTGGTCGAACGCCCACCGATCCACCCGACGAACGTCTGGCAACAGGCGTGGATCATGGTGAAGCGCAACATGATCCACACTCGACGCATGCCGGAGATGCTCTCCGACGTGACGATTCAGCCGATCATGTTCGTCGTGCTGTTCGCCTACGTCTTCGGACCGGCGATCAGCGCGGGCAACCCGGCGATCAACTACAAGCAGTACCTACTGCCGGGCATCATGGGTCAGACGATCGTGTTCACCGCGTTCATCGTCGCCACCGGTATCACCGCCGACATCGAGAAGGGCATCATCGACCGTTTCCGGTCGCTCCCCATCCGACGGTCCGCAGTGCTGATCGGACGCAGCATCGCGAGTCTGCTGCACTCGTCGATCGGCATCGTCGTGATGGCACTGACGGGCGTCATCATCGGCTGGCGGATCACCACGTCGGTGTGGGAAGGAACGCTCGGCTTCATCCTGGTGCTGGTGTTCGGATTCGCGATGATCTGGTTCGGCGTGATGATCGGTTCGTGGCTGCGGTCGGTCGAAGCGGTCAACGGGTTCATGTTCTCCGTGCTGTTCCCACTGACATTCGTCTCCAACGCGTTCGTGCCCACCCAGGCGATGCAGCCGTGGCTGCGGACCATCGCCGAGTGGAACCCCATCTCGTCACTCATCCAGGCGATGCGTGTGCTCTGGGGCAACGGACCCGCAGCGGGAGCCGACGCCGCACTCCCACTGCGCTACCCGGAGTTGTCGACGCTCATCTGGGCCGTCGTACTCACGCTGTTGTTCATGCCGTTCGCGCTGCGCAACTACGCGCGCCGCACCACGGACTGACGCCGGATTCGGAGCAGATACACGTGTTTCTGACACCCGCACGCGAAGCTTCGCGCGCATCGGTCAGAAACACGTGTTTCTCCGTGTCAGCGTCCGGTTGTTCTCACGCTGTCGCGGCGAGCGCCTCGAGCGGGTCGGTGTAGACCGCGTCCAACGACACCGCGCCGGCCGCCTGCTGCTGCACCGTCACACCCGAATGGGACACGCGGACATCGCGTTTGGGCGATACCGAGGTCTCGCGGATCGCTGCGGCAACCAGCGGCAGCGTCGACGGGTTGTCGGTGAACGCTTGCCCGCCGAGGATGATGTGGTCGGGGTTGAAGATGTCGGCCATCAGCGCCACCGCACGCCCGAGGACCGTCGCGCGCTCTTCGAGAAGTGCGCGGGCGGTCGCGTCACCGCCACGGGCGAGCGCGTGCACTCCCTCGATGTCGACGACGTCGAGTCCTAGTGCGAGCGCCGCCTCGACAACGCCGGTGTCGCTCGCGGTCGGCTCGAGGCGACCGGTGTGCTGCGGGTCGAGCAGGGTTGTCGCCCCGGTCGGGAAGTGCCCGATCACCGGCGGGCCCGCGGTCGGTGTGTGCACGGCGCCGTCGACGCTGAACGCGATGCCGACCATCTCACGTGCGTAGAAGTAGAGGAAGCTCGAGCGCTTGTCGCTGGGGTT